>JAATGG010000056.1 GCA_015654835.1 Terriglobales bacterium | reverse complement strand
CGAAAATCGCCGGTTCAAGCACGTTCCACCGCCAGCGTGGAGGCGATTCTCAAGGCTACGCTTCAGGTTTTGCTGAAGGTCGGCAAGGAGAGCCTGACCACAACCCGTGTGGCGGCGCGCGCAGGCGTCTCGGTCGGCACGTTGTATCAGTATTTCCCAAATAAGAGGGCGTTGTTGCGGGCTGCCTTGCAGCGCCATCTCAATGAAGTCGGGGCGGTGGTGGAGAGGGTGTGCCGCGAGCAAGAGGGAGCCACCCTGGAGGACATGGCCACGGCGCTGGTCACCAGCTTTCTGGAAGCGAAGATGAAGGATACCAGAGCCAGTGTCGCGTTCTACTCGGTCAGCGCCGATGTAGATGGAGCGGCGATCTCGCGCCAGACCGGCGTCAAGATGAATCGCGCTCTCGTGGCCATGCTTGCTTCGGCAAGCGACGAGTTGGCGACGGACCCGGCATTGGTAGCCGCCATGCTGCAAGCCACCCTGGTTGGTGTCAGCCGACGCCTGTTGGAGTCGGCTTCCCCGGAAAGCGAGCATGAGCAGATGCGCGATGAGTCTGTATTTATGGTGCGCAGCTATCTGAGTGCCTGTGCGAAGACGCGCACCCGCAGCCTGGCGGGCGCAGAAGCCTCTTGAATGCCACGAATCCAGTTCGAATATCCGAATGCGGCGATCTATCTTTCAGCTTTTGTGGACAACCTCGAACGAGTATCCGTCCGGATCGAACACGTCGGCAGCGTAGTATCCCGGATAATATTCGACGCGCGCCCGCGGTGAAATATTGTCCCCGGCTCCAGCGGAGAGGGCCGCCTTGTAGAATTCATCGACCTTGCCATTGCTTTCGGCCATGAAGCCCCAGTGAATGGACGCGGGAGCCGGTTCCCCTTGCTGAAGCCAAAAGAAAGCCTGCTTTCCATCACCAAATCCCCACAGGTCAGGATGGCCATTCTCGCCCTTGTAGGGCAGAAAGAATTTGATGTTCAGGGGCTTCAGGGCTTCCTCATAAAACGCCAGGGAACGTTCGATATTACTGACAGTCAGAATCATGAAACCGAGCATCGTTCTCTCCTTCAGATCGCGAGGGTTTCAACGGCTTTTTCGCCATTGGGTACGGCATAGATCGCAAGCGACGGTATATTCATTCCCTCTGCCCGCACGGTTTGCACATCGTCGATTCCGATGAAGCCCAGGATCTGGCGGAGATAAGGCTCGACCGTATCCCATGGCTTCCAGGGTCCCTCACTAAAGACTCCGCCGGATGCGAGCACCAGGACCGCTTTCTTGCCTTTCACAAGCCCTTCGACTCCGGCGCCTGCGTAATTGAACGTCTTGCCAGCGCGCACAACATGGTCAATCCACGCCTTCAGAGAAGAGGGGATGCCGAAGTTCCACATGGGGCTGGCAATCACTAACAGGTCGGACGCGAGAAGCTCTTCAGTAAGTTGATCCGACAGGTACAGCGCGTCTTTCAGCGTTTCTGCTTCTACGGGATCACGCGTGGCCATCGCTCTCAGGATCGCTTCATCCAGGTGGGGAACTTTATCACGCACGAGATCGCGTTCGACGACGCTCGCCCCTGGATACTGGGCTTTGAGCCGTGCTCCCACTTTGCCGGCCAGTGTGCGGCTGGCAGATTCCGAACCGCGAGGACTGGATTGGACAATCAGAATTTGCTTCATTGGGAAGCCCCTTTTCGATTTCATACTTACCTTTTGTGCGTTGATTCTATTTCGAGAGTTTGTTATGAACAATAAGGCACTTTGAAATTCGCAACGCACATGGATGTAAGCATGAAAAAAAGCAACTCCAAACAGCCACTCGACTCCGCCTATGTTTGCGGCCATGAAGATCCGGATGCGGTTCGCGAGTTATTGACCAAGGTGGGAGATAAGTGGAGCATCTTCTTGATTCTCACTTTGGCCAAACTGCCGGATATGCGCGCTCGGTTTTCCGAGTTGGAGAGAGCGATCCCGGGCGTCTCACAACGTATGCTCACGCTTACGCTACGAACGCTGGAGAGAGACGGCCTGCTCACCCGAGAGATGTTTCCCGAGGTGCCTCTGCGCGTGGAGTACGAACTGACTCCACTGGGCCGAAGCCTGCTGCGCCCGATGCAGGGCCTGGTGGATTGGGTTACAGAGAATTGGAAGCTGGTAAAACAGGCACGGACCGCATTCGGCGATGCAAGATGAATTGCAGTTTGCTCAAATAGCAACTTATGAACGGATCAAGCGCGAACAGGGGAAGCGGGATATCGTCTTTGCGAGCGCTGAGGCGGCGGAGTACCGTCTTCGGGAGCAAACACGGCAGACTGGCTGTACTGCCTTGGGGAGCAGCCCATGACGCGGCGGAAGGCCTTGCCGAAGGCGCTCTCTGAGTCGTAGCCGAGCGACTGCGCAATGGCGGAGAGGCCGTCGGATGAGTTGTTGAGACGGTCGGCGGCTAAAAGCATGCGCCAGCGGGTAAGGTACTCCATGGGCGTGGCGCCGACGGTTTCGCGAAAGCGGAGAGCGAAGACCGAGCGCGACATGCCGACGCATTCAGCCAGCGACTGCAGCGTCCAGGGATGTCCCGGGTCGTTGTGCATGGTGGCAATGGCGATGCTCATGTGTTTGTCAGACAGAGCGGAAAGCCAGCCCGGACCGGCGTTAGCCGCATCTGCCAAGTGCAGGCGCAGCGCCTGGATGAGCATCGTATAGGCAAGATGCTGCGCAATCAGTGAAGCACCGGGTCGCGGGTCGCTGAGTTCCTCACGCATCCGTTCGAGCGACCAGCGCATGGCGGCTTTGTCCGACTCGCGGCGAATGTGGACGATGGGCGGCAGCGACTGCAGGAGCATTTCGGCATGGCCGCCGCTCAGGGCGAAGTGGCCTCCGGCGATGTATCGCGCGCCTTCGGTAACTCCCGGGGCCTCGCGCCTCATGCCGAGCCGGGCACAGGAGTCCGAATAGAGAACCGATTTGAGCGAGAGGTCTGTGGTGAGTTGAAACGGCAGTCCACGCGGGAGCAGAAAGCAATCGCCGGCTTGGAGCAGCACCGGCCCGGGCACGCCTTCGACCACCAGCCAGCAGTTCCCGGCAAGCATGGCGTAACATTTGACGCCCCTATGTTTTGGGAAGTGAATGGCCATGTCACCCACCACTGCAAAGCCGCCGGAGACGTAAACCTGCGGTTTTATCAGGGCGAGAACTTCGGAGAGCGGGTCCATGTGCTGGCCCGACCCCAGCTCTGGCTGCAAGGGCGGTGTCTCCGAATTCTGCGTCCGGGCACTTAGAGTTTCGGGATTCTGCGGCAGCGGGACGATTGGACCGATCATACGGACTTTCAGTGTAGATCGTCTGGAGGCCAAGATCCATCTAGTAATGGACGGCACCGATCGATCAGGATTGATCGGCCGCATATTCGCAAGATTTAAGGGAGACACTACCATGCGTATTTTTGTGACCGGGGCACCGGGATTCATCGGTTCGGCGCTTGTTCCAAATTTGATTCGGGCAGGGCATCAAGTGCTGGGGCTGACGCGATCGGAGGCCGGCGCCGAAGCTTTGCGAAAGGCAGGGGCCGATGTGAAGTATGGCAACATCGAGGACCTCGACAGCCTGCGCGACGGAGCGGCCAGGACGGACGGTGTCATTCATCTGGCCTTCAATCATGATTTTTCGCAGTTCCAAAAGAACTGTGATGACGATCGCAAAGCGATTGAGGCGATCGGCGAGGTTCTGCTCGGTTCGAACCGGCCGTTCATTGTCACCTCGGGCACGGCGATCGCGGCCAATGTGGACGGCAAGCCATCGACGGAGGAGAGCCCGACCGCTTCGTGGAACCCGCGCGCTGTTTCGGAAGCGACGGTGAAAGAGCTGACAGCGCGCGGCGTAAACACCTCCGTGGTCCGGCTGGCGCAGATTCACGACACGCGCAAGCAAGGGCTGGTTCCCTACGTCACAGCGGCGGCGCGCGAAAAACGTGTGTCGGCCTACATTGGCAATGGCGGCAATCGCTGGCCGGCGGCGCATGTTTCCGACGTGGCGCGGCTGTACCATCTAGCGTTCGAAAAAGCGGAGCCGGGCGCGATCTATCACGCCGTCGACGAAGAGGGTGTGACGATGAAGGCCGTCGCCGAGGCACTGGGCCGCGGGCTGAAGGTGCCTGTGATCAGCATCAAGCCCGAAGATGCCGACGCGCACTTCGGCTGGCTTGCCCGTTTCGCTGCACACGATATGCCGGCCTCCAGCGTTATCACGCAGCAAAAACTGAACTGGAAGCCAACCGGCCCCGGTCTGATCGCAGACCTGGACCGCATGGACTATACGCAAGCTTGAGCAGGTTGACGGCGCACCGGTAGTTGCCAGCAGACGCTTTGCATTCGGCTCCGATTTACGCAATCCGAGGCCTCGTAAGCACTCGTTGAGGACCTGCGAGGCCCTGGGTTACTCGTTGCGCAGCGCCACCATGGGCTCAACTCCAGAGGCGCGACGTGCCGGAACCAGCGAGGCCACCAGTGCCGCCAGTGCCAGCAGTACCGTAGCGGCTGCCAGCATGGCCGGGTCCCATGGCTTGACGCCAAATAGCTGGTCCTTCATCAGCTTTCCAGCCAGTACGGCTAACGGAATCCCGAGGCCGAGGCCAATGCCGACCTGCCAGAATGCGCCACGAAGCACCATTCTGACTACGTGCCCGCGGTCGGCGCCCAGAGCCATCCGCAAACCAATCTCGTTGGTGCGCTGCTCAACTGAGTAAGACATGACGCCATATAGCCCGACGGCTGCCAGCGTAAGGCCGAGTGCACCAAAGAGAGTCGTCAGGGTTGCAATCATGTTCTGCTGCTGAAAATCGGAGCTGACAACTTTTGTGTACGGGGTGACATCGTTCACCACGAGCGTTGGATCGATCCGGGCTATCGCCTTGCGCACCGTCTGTTCCATGGCGGGCGGATTGCCGGGAGCCCAGATGACGATGTTATAGAGGAAGTGAGAATGCTTCTCGCCATCTAGAAAGACCGGATCGTCGTAGGATGTTACGGTCTGTGTCTCCGCTACCCAGAACATGGGCCGGACCGGCTCCTTGTAGTCGTAGGTCATGTAACGTATGTCCCTGGCCACGCCCACTATTTCATAGGTGGAGGCGTACTTGATCCGGTCGATGCCGAAATGCTGTCCGATGGGGTTCCGATCTTTGAAGAAGCGCCGGACGAAGGCCTCGTTGACCACCGCGACATTCAGCGTGTTTGCGGTGTCGTCTTCGGTAAATGGCCGGCCCTGCACGATCTTGGCGCCGATGGTCTCGAAGAACCCCGGCATTACGCGCGCCCAGCCTGCGCCCGTATCTTCTTTTGGTGCGGGTTCCGGCCAGCCCTGGATGCGAATCCCTTCGTTCCAGCTATCGCCGGTCATCGGCGCGTAAAGCACGGGAGCCGCCATCTGCACCCCGGGAATCTGTTTCAGGCTGTCGTCGATCCGGCGGAACAACTGCTCCATCTGCTCGGGCTTGTAGGTGCCCAGCGTCGGATTGATCGATACGATATAGCGGCCCTGCGTTTCGAAACCGAAGTCCTGGTGCTCAAGATTACGCAGACTTTGCGCCAGCAACGCAGCAGCCGAAAGCAGTACCAGAGACATGGTGGCCTGTGCGACGACGAGGGATTTCTGAGCCCACGAACGGCCGCCTCCGACCGAACGGTTGGCTCCGCGCAAGGCTTCCACCGGATCGGCGTGTGAGGTCATCCAGGCCGGAGCCGTTCCGAAGATAATCCCCGTGAGGATCGAGATGCCGAGGGTGAAGAGCAGCACCGGCAATGAAGGCAAGGGGCTGACCGGAACATAATTATTCGATCCTCCGATTTCGAAGGCCAGATACAGAATCAGCCGTGTTCCGGCATATGCCACTGCGATTCCTAAAACTCCACCGATGACTGCCAGCAGCACGCTTTCTACAAGGGCCTTGCGCACGAGGCGGATGCGCGAAGCTCCCATCGCGACGCGGACTGAAATTTGCGCGCGATCTTTCAGCCCGCGCGCCAGCATCAGGTTGGCGAGGTTGCCACAGGCCACCAGCAGCACACATCCGGCGGCGATGAGCAGGAGTTTAAGCCCATCCTTGTATTCGTCCCGCATGGCCGCTACGCCTGCTCCGCCGGGGATGAGGTGGAGCGTCTGCTGCTGCCAGAGCTGCTTTTCGCCCGGCTCCATATCCGGTACATGGCTGGCCAGCCAGTCGTGGAATTCTACGCGCAGTTTGGCTTCGAGCGCCTGCGGATTGACGCCGGGACGGACTCTGCCAATCAGGTCAAGATAGTTGCCGTTGGGGCGCGTGAGATGAGATACAGGCCCGTCGAGAGCCTCTTCGGAGGTAAGGGAGATCCAGAAGTCCGGCATACCCCAGCCGACCAGCTTGGCCCCATAAAATCCCGGAGGCGTGACGCCGATGACGGTAAACGGATGTCCGTTGATCTGGAAGTTTCCGCCGACGATGGAGGGGTCCGAGCCATACTTCATTTGCCAGGTGCGGAAGCTCATGACTGCGACCAGCGGCGCGCCTTTCTGGTCATCGGCGTCGGTCATCAGACGGCCGATCCACGGCTGCACACCGAGGGTACGGAAGAAATTCCCGGAGACATGCTGCCCGTTGTACGTATCGACCTGCGCCTGTGCTCCGGCACGCCGGACGCCGAGGGGAGAATTGCCGGCCTGCAGCGCTGCGAGGTCGGTGAACTCCGGCGTTTGTTCGCGGAAATGCTGGTAGGCCTCCCAGGAGAAGAGCGAAAAGTCACCGTCTTCTCCCTGGGTGTAGCCGCCCCAGTTGCAGCAGCGGATCTTGTCCCCGATGCGCCATAGCTCAGCCGGTTTTGCCACCGGCAGCGACTTGAGCATGACCTGGTGTACCAGCGTGAAGATGGCCGTAGTGGCGCCGATTCCCAAGGCTAAGGTGATGATGACGGTAGCCGTAAATCCAGGTGCTTTTCGCAGTTGCCGTATTGCGTCGCGCAGGTCTGCCAGCATTCGCTCCCTCTCCTTTGACGACTTTCAAATATCTGTATCCGGAATGATGAAGCATGTTATCGCCGTTTTTATGCGCATACTTCGGCTTCGCTCTGGCAGGCTTATGACTCGTTGCCGAGGCGAGCCGCTCAGGACGATAGGCCTAACGTAGAGCCGGAGGCGCCGCAGCGATGGAGCCGCGGCGCACCGGCCAAAATTAATGGATATGAATGTCGCCGGAGCCGGTTTGCACGCGAACTGCGGGACCGCCGCCATTCAATGTGCCCCGGATGTGATGGTGATCGAGCGAGCCTTGCACCATCATCTCGTGTTCGCTGGTCACCGAGCCTGAGCCTGTGGACGCATCGAGTGTCAGCGGAGCATTGCCGGTCCAGAGTTCGATGTTGCCCGAGCCGGTTTGCAGGGTCCAGGAAGCGGAGGGCTTACCGCTTGCCTTGATGTCGCCGGAGCCGGTCTGTCCGCGGAAACTGCCATGAATGTCTTTGAGAACGATATTGCCCGAGCCGGTTTCTGCGACGACATCGCCCTGGCCGGACTGTTCCGCGACAATATCTCCAGAGCCGGTCTTCAGCAAGAACGGCCCCTCCAGGCTGGTGGCGCGGATGTCGCCGGAGCCGGTCTGGAGTTTCGCGTTCCGCCCTACGCCGTCATCGACGATGTCGCCGGAGCCGGAGTTGGCGGCAAGCTGTGTGCCGGCGGGCGCCTCAATCTGGTAGTCGATGCTGATGCCGTGCCACTGCTCCTGATGCTGGCCGACGCGAACCATATCGCCGCTTTGCTCTATGGGCGGATTGGCGGCAATCTGGTGAGCCTGTTCTTCACTGCCATCGTGGTTCACATGGATCTGGCCACGAACGTGGATCTGGTTACCGGAGCCGCGCGTGAGGTGGATATTGCCCGAGGCGGTCGAGACCGCGAGCTGGGCGGCGCCACTCACGGAGAGTGTGCGCTCGAAAGAGAGCGCCCCTCCTTCTTGCAGGCTGCCTGTGACCTTAACGACAATGGGCGCGATGCGGATTACCTGTGCGGGAGAAACAGCGGCGGCTATTTCAGAAGCGAACTCTGAGACCGAAGTCTTCAACTCAGGAAGGACCACCGAAACCGTTGGAGTTATTACAGGCAATTGCGGGAGCGCCTGACCGCCAAGCGCCCGATCGTCAAGCTGGATCGCGTCGGCGGGAGGCGTGTTCTGCAGGTCCTCAAGTTGCGGCGCGGTCGGCAATGCGGGCGTAGCCTGGGCCGCGGATGCGGCGGCCGGAGCCGATGAAGGAGATTGCGTGCCGGCCGCGGCCTGGACGTGGACGAGAGCGGTGGAAATAAACAGTGCCAGAGGCATCAACGCGACCGCCACGATGGCGTGGCGTCCACCGGCAAAACACTGACGGAAAGAGTGGTCGTTGAGCAAGCGTTCAATGCGCCGGGACAAACTGCCGGGACGTGCCATGGCGACTCCTACAGGGACTCGGCGCGGCATAGACGCGAATTCAAGCAGGATCTGCGCGTAGGCCGTGCAACTCGCAGCTTCTTCCATTCCGGCGCGGTCGCTGATGGCCTCGGCCAGTTCGGCGAGTTCATGCTTGAGCCACCAGCCAAGCGGACTAAACCAGGCGACTGCGGCATAGAGGCTGGCAAGCATCTGCAGATAGAAGTCGCCCTGGCGGATGTGGGAGCGCTCGTGAGCAAGGACGATGCGCAGCTTCTCGCTGTCCCAGGTTGTGTAATCCGCGGGCAGCAGGATGGCCGAACCAATGGTGAGCGGCGAAGCGACTTTGCTGCTGAAACGGAGAGGAAGCGAAACCGCATCGTACGGCAGTTGGTGGGCCGGAACGGGGGTGGCCGTGCGCCACAGGCGAATCGTCGTGAAAAGCCCCAGGGCAAGGCGAAGCAGAAAGAGTGCGGCAATTCCGCAATAGAGCGTGAAAGCCAGGATTTTGGGAGCAACGGTGAGGTGCGGGATGGCTGCCGGAGATTGCGCTTCCCGCATGGGACTAACACTAGATGCGGTCGACTGAGCAGAGGAAGATGCGGAGCGGTCAGGAATGAAGGCTGCGTCCTGTTCCGGATTAGCGGAGCGATGCATACTCGCGGTATGGGAGGTCGTTCCACCATCGCGCGGAGCGGCTGCCTGCTCAGGCGTGCGAGGCTCCTGGCGTCGCGGAGGATTGCTTTGCGGGACGGGAGCAGTGAGGGGCGCGAGCTTGCTGCCTGGCCCGGGCTTGGCCAGAATGCGGGCCTGCAGTTCTTCAAGAAGCGTCATCGGATGAGCGGGAAGAACTACGTTGACTTCCGCGGGCAGCAGATGCCATTGCGCCGTGATAGGCAACAGCAGCGGCATGGCGAGAGCGGAGGCCAGCACGAGGCACCAGGCGGCCTTCTGCGCCAGGACGTTGCGGACCCGGAAGATGCGCAGACCCACCGCGACTGCCAATCCAACGAGGAGTGAACGCAGGGCTGCTTCGAGGAAGAGGGGAATCATTGAGCCTCCT
>JAATGG010000164.1 GCA_015654835.1 Terriglobales bacterium | reverse complement strand
GCCGTGTCGATGGACATGACGTCTTCGAAGTGGCCGTGCTTGGGGCAGTCCTTCACCATCAGGATCTTGCCGTCGCGCTCGATGATCTGGGCCTTGATTTCGCCAACCTTCTCATTGAGAAGGACTTCATGGGGCAGCTTGCCGTCGAGAATCTGCTTCCGGATCTCCGGGACGCACTTGGGACACAGCGAATCCGTGGTGCGCGGCCAGCCGAGGGGCGGCTTTTCCTTCTGCCAGCTCTTCTGCAGCGGCTTGTCGCTCCACTTGGGCGTGAAAGACGCGTTCGGGCTGATGCGGTTGACCCGCTCGTAGACGGCCCATGCGCCCTTGGCCGCGTAAACCGCGACTTTCTCTGCGTATTTAATCGCTTTTGACATATTGTTGCGATCTCCTTTGAAATAGTCGCCTGCGGCGATCATGCGCCCGGCCCGCCTCACCACCCCTGAAACGGGGAAATTTCGGAGGCTGAAAGTGCATTGCTAGGGTACCCCCCTGCAGGCGGTCAACCCAATGCAGTCGCAGCAAACGGCAGAATCCTCGTTTGAATGGCGAGTGGGGCGCATCGAATGGGAGAGAGGCGGTTGCGGAAGCAGATGCGATGGTCGAGTCAAATCGGGACAAACTCCCTGTTGCCGCGGAGTTAGCCGCCAACCGCTATCTATTGGGCAACGGGCGTTGTGGTCGTGGCGACGTGATTGATGATGCGCTGAATGACGACGATCTGGATGTGGATGTGGTTGGCCACGTCGGGCAGAAACTCCGCAATGAAGTTGCCGATGGGAGCGGTGGCCAGGCCGGTGCCATAGCGCTCCGTGCTGGCCCGGAAATTGGTCTCGCGATCCGGCACATAGAGGTTGCTGATTCCGTCTCCGATGGCGAAACCCGCCAGGTTGGCGTAGTTAGGCATCTTGTTGCCCTCGTCGCCCTGGGTCCACAACACCTGGATGAGGGCATGGCCGACGCGCTGCGGAAGTTTGGCGTGGGGCAGACGGTGATAATGCGGGTCCTGATGGGTAACGGAGGGGATCAGGAAGGTGCCGAAGAACTCGCCGGTGAGATCCTGGGTGAAGCTGACGCCCACGTAGCGGCCGAACCCGGGCATGCCCGGGCCGTAGCCGGAGTGGGGATCGGCAGCAACGGAGATGCCACCCTCCCCAAGGATCGTGAGGAGGTTGAAGGGGTCGACCAGGTTGCGTGCCGCCAGCCAGCCCTTGTCTTTTGGACTCAAGGCCTTCTCCGGGGGACCTTTGGTGAAACGCCGGTACCAGTTTGTAGGGCGGGGAGTGCACGGCTCCGGGGTGAGGTGTTCTCCCACGCCGCCTGCAGGGACTGCCATGGAGCCTTTCGGCTTTGCCGGGCAGGGCTTCGGTGGGGCTGGTGTGGAAGCAGGAATCTGTGGCTCTGGCGCGTCGGGGAGAGCGGCTTCGGCAGTCAGATACTGCATTTGGCCGGCAGAGGCCGGGAGGGAGAGGACCAGGAAAAGAAGGATGAGATAAGACCAGCACGCCGCTTTTATCCAAGCGGACCTTCGCCGGCGTGCGGCGCTTTCACTCCTGTTTTCCAGACTGCTCTCCAAAGACCGGTTCCTCGCTGACCAGACGGTTGCCGGCATACGTTTGTGATGCATTCGACCGATTCCTGGGTAGGTTGGCGGCGAATATAAGAAAAACGTCTTGGCCGTTCGCTCTTAAAGTCTGACGAAATTTTGCCGGAAAAAGTCACCATGTCAAGGAAAACATGGGACTTTTAGAATAGCATTCACGAAAAAACATCCCGCTGGGGCCAACGATCTGCTTGAGTCTGTCAATGTGAGGATGGGGCCAAGAGCTGCGAAAAGCTGCCGAGGACGGTTCCCAAGCGTTCTTGGAATGGGGCTTTTACTCTTCGCCTAATTCGTACGGAATGCCGAACCGCCCGATCTGGATCATATCTTTGTCGTTCGGTGGCCAAATCCGTAAGCTTTCCACGCGGCTCGCGCCACCCAGGCGGTGTGCCTCGGCCGTGCCAACCAGCCCACCCGTGGCCGCCACATGAAAGTGCACGCTCAGCGCGTCGCCTGTGCGCACCCATCCAAAGACGTACTCGCCTGGTTTCAGCGCTACGCCGCCGATCTTGATCGGAGCCTGCACGACCAGGTAGTGTGAATATTTTCCGTCGGCGGAGTAGCCGGCGGTGATCAGCACGACCCCGGCGATAAACCGTCCGCGGCTGTTGACGATGCCGCTTGCTGTGCGCATCTCGGTTTCAATATGTTCCCGTTCCACTGCGGCGCGTGTTGGCAGCAGCGAAGCCAGTTCCGCATCTGTAGCCGACCGCCACGCCGTACGCTGCGAATGCGCGAGGGGGCAAAGCAGGAGGAGGACCAAGCCGCAGACGATGAACCTGGCCAGTGGCATTTGTTTCAATGGGCTCATGCGTTCGGCTTCCTGAGCGATTCGAGAGGAACAATGCCACGTTGAATTGCCGCCGTGGCCGCCTGCGTCCGGTCGGTCACGCCCAGCTTGCCCAGCAGGCTGTTGATATGCGTCTTCACCGTGGCCTCCGAGATGTCCAGTTCCGTCGCAATCTCTTTGTTGCTCTTGCCACGGACAATCTGCTCCAGCACATCGAACTCGCGCGGCGTCAGTTCTTCGGTGCCCATGCGTTCCGCCAGCCTCTGCGCAATCGCCGGGGGGATATACGACTTGCCGGCATGAACCGTACGAATCGTGTCGATCAGTTCATCCGAGGTCATGCCTTTCAGCAGATAGGCGCGTGCGCCGGCCTGCAGAGCGCGATAGATATCCTCATCGCCGTCATAGGTCGTCAGCACGATGAAACGGGCTTGTGGCGTCTCCATCCGGACACGCTGGATCACCTCGACGCCCGATAGCCGAGGCAGGCGCAGATCGATCAGTGTAATGGCCGGCAGATGCTTGCGGAACTGGCTGATGGCCTCCACGCCGTCGGCGGCCTCGCCCACCACTTCAAGCCCATCCACCACGTTGAGCAACGCCACCAGTCCCTGACGCACTACATGGTGATCTTCCACAACCAATACGCGAATCGATTCCTGTGTCACTCTGACTCCCCCGTTCGCTCTCTTGATTCTCCCGGCGACGACGTGCGCAGACGCATGCGCACCCGCAGTCGCACCGAGGTACCGCTGCCCGGTTTGCTCGTCACTTCGAGTACGCCGCCAATAGCCGCCGCTCGCTCGCGCATGCCGGTCAAGCCATAATGTCCCGGCCCATATTGTTCCTGTGCCGCGTCTTCGACTGCGTCCACAATAAAGCCACGTCCGTCATCGCGCACTTCGAGCGCGATCTCAGCCGGGCCATATTCCAATTGCACGAACAGGTTTGTGGCCCGCGCATGTTTCTCCACATTACGGATTGCCTCCTGCGCCACGCGAAGGAATTCGCGCTCCGTGTCTGCGGGCAACGCGCGGTATGCACCATAGATGCTGAACCGGGGCTCGAAGCCGTTACCGCCGGAGGCCTCTACCAAACGCCGCATCCGCACCGGCAGCGTATTCTCGCCCGAGTCCTGCGACCGCAGCGCCCAGATCGATTGCCGCGCGTCCGCCAAGCCTTCGCGGACATAGCCGCGCGTGGTATCCAGGTGCCGCACCGCGGCGTCAACCTTGTTGTGGCGCAGCAACTCGGTCAGCACTTCGAGTTGGACGGAAACACCCACATAACCCTGGGCCAGCGTGTCATGAATCTCGCGGGCGATGCGGTTGCGCTCGTCCAGCACAGCGCTGAATTCGCGTTCCGCGCGCAGCAACCGCAGCCTGAGCAGCACGACGGCAAGGGCCACCAACGCCAGCCCCAGCAACACATAAAACCAGATCGTCTGATAGAAGCGTGGGCGCAGTTCGAACGTCAGCGCCGCTCCCTGTGCGTTCCACAGGCCGTCGTTATTAGCCGCCTGCACATGGAAGGTGTAACGGCCCGGCGGAATGTTGGTGTAGTAGGCGGTGCGCCGCGTTCCCGCCTCCGTCCACTTATGGTCGAAGCCTTCGAGCATATAGCGGTAGCGCACCTTTTGCGGCGCCGTGAAGCTCAGTCCCGCGTAGTCGAACTGGAAATGCACATGGCCCGCCGTCACACGGACCGAGCCGTTCGCTGCCTGCAGCGCCTGGTCTACATCGTCTACGGCGAACCGCACCAGCGCGACCGAGGGCGCAACCGTGTTGATGGGAAAGTGCGCTGGGTCTACCTCCACCAAGCCCTTTGATGTGGTGAACCATAAATGCCCGTCACGCGAGCGCCACGCCGAAGGGTGGCTGTTGGTGGCTGTTTCTCGGCTGCGCAGACCATCCGCGGTGCTGAATTCGATCCAATGCGAGCAGCCGGCGCCTTGCACGCCATTGGCCGGTCCCGGATTTCCTGTCCCGGTCCAGTTGCACCGGGCTATCCCGTTGCCGGTGGCAAACCATAAATGCTGCTGAGCATCTTCAAGAATGGCGTGGATTGCCGTGTGATCCAGCCCGTCGCGCATGACTGCGGAAAAGTGGTGCCCGTTCCACAGGTTCCAGCCGCGGTCTTGCGTGCCAATCAGGAGAGCACCTCCGGTGTGCGCCAACAGGGCTGTCACCACATTGCTCGAAAGTCCGTCGGCGGTTGTGTAATTGCTGATCTTGCCGCCGTGCAGCCGCGAGAGCCCCGCCAGCGTCGCCACCCACAGATCGCCCTTGGCATCGCGCACCATCGCGCCCACCAGATCGCTGCCCAACCCGTCGGCCTGGGTATAAGTCTCCAGATGTGGAGTGGAGCGTGGACTGCCGCTCCAATGTGTCAGGCCGTGCCGCGTGCCGATCCACAGTGTTCCGTCCGAATCCATCGACAGCGAGCGGATAAAGTCGTCGGGCAGTCCATCGGCCGACGTGAACGAGGCAATGCTGCCGCCATGAATCCGATTGAGCCCGTCCGGAGTCCCAACCCACAGGTCGCCGTTGGGTGCTGTAGCCAAAGAGAGAATCACGTCGCTGAGCAGCCCGTCGCGCACCGAGTAACTCCGCACCAGATTCGTTCGCGGCTTATTGCCGGTTGGGTTTCCGTTTCCGGCCTCGCTGCGCCGCAGACGATTCAATCCGGATCCGTTCGTGCCTACCCATAGCGTTCCTGCCGTGTCTTCGACAACCGTTGTGGTGGCGTCGGAAGAGAGCCCCTCGCGTACATCCAGGGTACGAAACCGCTGATCGCGCAAGATGTGCAGACCGCCTGTCTCGGTCCCGGCCCACAGGTTGCCTTCGCGATCCTCAAGCAAGGTGAGCACGGAGGCTGTGGCTAAGGAATCGGTAACTGGCAGCAGTTGCAGCTTGCCTGCGGCCAACCGCGCCAGCCCGCGATTGGCACCGATCCACAACGAGCCCTCGCGGTCTGCAAACAAGATTTGGATGCGGCTTCCGGGAATCTCCTTGCCGACGGTCAATCGCTGCACGGCCCGTCCGGCCCGCACGACGATCACAGAGCCGTTGCTGCCAACCGCAAGTTCTCCACCGGGCAGCGGGATCAGGAAGGCAATCCCGTCCTGCGGCATTGCCGATCGCGGTGCGATCTCCATCCAACGCCCGCCGGGTCGCTGTTCGTACAAGCCGTTCGAACTGGCCAACAAAATTGCGCCGCCCGTACCGACAGCGACCCGATAAGGCCCTTCCAACTCGTTTGGAGATTCTGCTCGCAGCCCTGCCTGCGATCCGGCCAAAGCCGGACCTAGCCGCGGACTCGTCCAGCGGCCATCCCGATACGCAGCCGCGCCTCCGAATGTGGCGACCCACAGTTCGCCTTCTCCATCCACGACCAGTGAGGTGATGGTTCCTGCAGGCAGTCCATCTGCGGCCGTCGCGGCGATAAACTTGCCGCCGACCAGCCGCGCCAGGCCCATTTCCGTCCAGACCCACACCGTCCCGCCAGCTTCGGCCAATCCGCGAATGGTGTTTCCCGGCAGCCCGTTCGCTACAGTGAATGCGGTAACGCTGCCGTCTTTCCAGCGTGCGAGCCCCTCGCTGGTTCCCACCCACAGGGAGCCATCGCGTGCCTCCATCAAGCAGCGCACGTCGGCGCCGGGGAGTGCCGGGCTTGAGTTGCGATCGAAAGTGGCAAAGTTGCTGCCATCGAACCGCACCAGGCCTACCTCGGTGCCGAGCCACACAAATCCCTGCCGAGTCTGGGCGAGCGCCTGCACGGTATTTTGCGGAAGCCCGTTCTCCATGGCCCAGGCCTGGCGGCCATAGTGGGCCAGTGGGGTGGTCGGCTCCAGCGCCCTGCCGGCAAAAGTTCCGGTCACCAGCACGATGGCTAGCAAGCTGGCGCTTAGGGACGAACGAACAGGCAGGCGCCAGGCACCTTTTGCAGCATTGTTCGGGTTGGCATCTTTCCGGGCCACAAGAGCAGGCGGTTCCGCCTTCAAGGAGATTCCGCTCCACAAATCCACGCACTGACAGCAATTCCTCTATTTTTCAGAGGCGCAGGAGTCATGATGCATAGAAGCGCATACAGACTACCGCAGTGGGTTGACTCTACCCTCCACCCATCGATGGAGTCCGCGCTCACTCCTAGGACGCAAGACAGGACGCATCGCAACGGCTAGCCTGTAACTGTCTCCTGAATATGACCTTTTTGGGTGGCTCCGGTTCTCGCCCGGCAGCCACCCAATTCCTTTTCAAGGCCCCTTTTAAAGACTCTCTTCCGACCCGCACCTATTCGCTTTTGATCGCTATCGCACGGTTCTTTACATACGTGACGATTCAGTGTTTCCCTGCCTGATCGTACGTCACCGTCCGATCTCCTTCGGACTGCTTATTCACCCTTGCAGGTTCCTTGCAGAGTGCTTTTTGGGGAAAGACATTTCACGTCAAGATTTCGGTATATGCCAATGGAAACTGTTGGGGCGTAGTGAATCGTCGCCGATAAAGGCCCGCACGAGACGGGCCTTTATCGGCGTCAAGTGTTTTGGATGCCCCTATTTTTGGGCGGTCAGCAGGGGCTTCTTGGGTGCCGGGGGATTGACCTGGGTGTTCAGGTAGTTGGTGAGGTCGTCGACGTCCTGCCTGGTGCCTACTAGCGGCGGCATGAAACGGCGGTAGGGTGAGTCGGGTTTGTAGTCGTGCAGCATGACAAGGAAGTTGCCGATGCCGGCGCGGTCTCGGCCGTCCAGCAAGAGCCGCAGCGAACGATAGCCGCCCATGGTGTGGCACGAGGCGCACTCGCCGCGGAAGATGGCTTCACCTCGCGAGTAACTGGATGCAGGCCCGTTGCCTGCCCCGTTCCATGTCCATAAGGAATGGGTGAGATAGCCTTGCTGGTTGAGGCGGTCGACGTAAGTGACACGGACCCCATTCGAATACATCCAATTGCCGATGACATAGGGCTTGCGGAGCATTTCGCGGGCATATTCCCCGGAGCCGGTAGCGATAAGGGCCAGCAACAGAACGCTGACCGCGTGGGAGAGATTGAACTCCACCGGATTGCGGTAAGCAAGATAGTAGGCAACGCCCACGATGGTAGCCGAAGTAATGACGATGATGAGGGCAATGCGGGTGACGGCAGAGAACGTGCCTGCTCCGATGGTGTCGATGCCCAAGGTGAGCAGCGCGCGCTGCGACTGGGGAACCATGAAGAGATACCAGAGGAGCAGCAAGGGCGTGGCCACAAACGAGGGCATGAGCCACTTGACGCTCCACTGAACGAGGCTGGTTTTGAGCGCGGGCTGCTTGTCGCCATCGATGCGGCTGGAGGTGATGAGTGCCCAGATGCCGGCCAGCGATGTGCAAACGCCGACGCGCAGCAGCAGGCCGGGCCAGTAGGTGGGATTGAAGAAGGCCTCCCAGAATTTGCCGGCTTCGCGACCGGTTCCGGCAACGGCAAGCCAGGCATCGCCGGGTGTGAGCATGAAGGTGAGAATGCCATTGATGATGATGAGCGTGAACACCGAGGCGACGGCGTAGACCCAGCCAACTTTGAGATGGAGCTTGGGGTCGATGCGGTTCCAGGTGGAGTAGTAGACGGCGATGGTGGTGAGCTCGACGAGGAAGAAGACCCACTCCATGGCCCAGCCGAAGACGAAGTTGTGAATGAGAGTGCTGGTGGCCTCGGGATGGGTAAGGCCGATAGCGAACCAGATGCCGACGCCGGAGACGGTGCCGAAGACGCCGGTAAGCAGAAGGAAGAACTTGGAGTGGTTGACCAACTGCTTGAGCCACTCGGCGCGCATGACGGGATCGGTCATGCGTTGGGCCTTGCGCTCGGCCATGGGCAGATAGAGACCGCCGCCCACGGCAAACTGCGAAATCATGACGTGGAAGATGGCGATGAGGCCGATCACCCAGCCCGAGCCGAGATGTGGAATGTCCCAGAATGGATAGTTCATCGCCGCCCCTTATCGAATAGTCCAGTAGCCAATTGCGGTGGTGGCCAGCAGCAGGATGACTGCGACGAGGCCGAAGTAGTGTGCGGTACGGCCGCGCTGGCCCGACTCCCGGGTGGAGTCGTAGAAGGGGATCAGAACCCACAGCGCGATTCCAAGGGAGAAGAGCAGCAGGCCGGCGATTTCACCGAATTCACCGGGAAGCCAGTTGCCCAGAAGCTTGAGCATCTCGAACGGGCTCATGAAGTACCACTCGGGATGAATGCCGAGCGGGGCAGGCGAGAGCGCATCGGCCTGTTTGCCTAGCGTCCATGGAAAGACGGAGGCCAGCAGGGCGAGGATGTTGAGTGAGATAAGCCACATGGCCAGGTCTTTGCGGAGAAAGCTAGGCATGAAAGGGATGTTCTTGCGCTCGCTGAGGGGCTTTGACTCTTCGCGTGGCGGCACGGCATTGCCATAACGCTGCACCAGCCAGAGATGGAAGCCGAGCAAAGGCAGGAACAGGGCCGGCAGCACGACCACGTGGAGGGCGAAGAAACGCTGGACGGTGAACTCGCTGACCTCGGGACCGCCGCGCAGCATATCGGCAATCACCGGGCCGATGAAGGGAATGGCGACGGGAATCTCAAGGCCGACCTTGGTGGCGAAGTAGCTGAGCTCGTCCATGGGCAGCAGGTAGCCGGAGAAGCCGAAGACGGTGGCCAAGCCGAGCAGCGCCATGCCGCTGAGCCATCCAAACTCACGCGGCTTGCGGTAGGCCTTCATAAAGAAGACCGAGAACATATGCACGAAGATGGCGAACAGCATCAGGTTTGCGGACCAGGAATGCGCCGAACGGATGAGCCAGCCGAAGTGCATGACAAAGGTGATCTGGCGAACCGATTCGTAGGCTTCTGCGCCGGGGCGGTAGTAAACGAGCAGCAGCACGCCGGTGAAGCACTGGACGAGGAACAGGAACAGCGAGATGCCGCCCCAGTAATACCAGAAAGATTGGGAGTGAACGGGGACAGTCTTGTGGCGCGCGAAGGCGGCCAACTCGGAGAGGCCCAGGCGCTCATCGACCCATTCATAAGCCGAAGTCGTGATGGTCTTTGAAGTCATGCGGCAATCCTTGTGTTGGGGTCCAATTGCATCAGGTGCGCGAAACGTCCACGCCGGTCTCGTTGACGGCCACCTTAAAGAGTTTGAGCGGCTTGGGCGGAGGTCCACTGACATTGGCACCGGTGCGCGGATCGTAGACACCGCCGTGGCAGGCGCAGTGAATGCGGTTGGCCTGAGGTTCGTATTGGACGGTGCAGCCGAGATGGGTGCAGACCGCGCTGAGAGCCACCCAGGTACCGTCCTGGTGGTGAATGAGCATGGCCGGGGCAGTGCCGAATTTGAACATCAGTGCGGAGCCTGGAGCGAGCTTTTGCGCGTCTTTAAGCGTGACCTCGGTGATGGCGGTTGCGTTCGACGCCATTTCAGAAGGCGAAGCGAGATAACGATAGACGGGATAGCCGAGCGCAGCCAGGTAGCAGAGGCCGGCAGCGCCGGCGGCTGCAAGAAATGCGCGCCGGGTGGTGGAGTCGTCGGTGGTGGGCTTTGGCTCGTCCAGAACAATGTGTTCGCTCATGATGCCGCTCCTTTCATCGGTTCCTGTTCCATAGGTTTTTGTGCGCGCGCTACGACGGAAACGAGCCAGCCGATGACGCCGAGACCAGCCACAAAGAGGACCAGGAACAGGCCGACGACCCACCAATTGGTCTCGACAGACCGATTCCACACGTCGAAGCCCTTGCTTAGCAGCGTGAGGTCGCGGACGCCATCGCGGTAGAGGGTGAAGGCAATCTCGATCAACAGAGCCAGCAAAACTCCCGTCCAGCTTAGCCAGCCGGCAGCAATTTTGCCGAAGCCGGCGACGGCGGCCAGAAGAACGGCAATGCCGACCAGGGCCAGCCAGACCTCACCTGCGTATCCCGCGAAGCGATAGAGCGGATGGTTGAGGAGGCCGGCCTGGACCGTTCCCGGCTGCACGGCGGAGGCCCACAGGCCAGCCGCAAGGTAAACGAGGCCGAAGAGGACAGCGACTTTGCCGCCAAGGCCGGCCAGGAAGCGCTTTTCATCCGCAGTAAACGTGCTGCGGCCGGCGAGATACATCAACCAGAGTCCGCCGATGAACAAGCCCCCGGCGAGCATGAGCAGCCAGCGTGGCGTGAGGGTTGGATCGCCTATGGGCAGATAAGCCCCGCTGGCCGATGCGGAGTACATCTTGCTCCAGACCTCGGGGCGAAGCATCAGGGTCATATCGGTCGAGAGCAGGCGGGCAATGCAACCGGCGAGAAGCCAGGCACAGAGACCAACCCACCATGCCGACTTGGCCGCCTCAAGCCGGGCCGTGAACCGATAGAGCAGCCAGTAGGTGAGGGTAAGCAGGCCAAGAATCGAGATCCAATAAAGCCCGATCAGCACGGTGCTGGTGTAAAGTGCCCGGCCGTAGAGCACCTGGGCAAACAGCAGTGGCGGCACGGCGAGATTGATCACATAGGTCATGACTACGGTGAGCCGGCGAGCCAGCGCGCGGGCAGCTACCCGCGATTGCGGCGAGTTGCGGAAGAGACTGAGCAGGACCGCGAGCAGCAGGCCGCCTAGCAACATCTCCACCGCGACAAAATGCAGGGCCAGCGTGACAATATGCAGCAGTTTGAGCAGCCAAATCGGGGCAGGCAAAGGAATTGGGTCAACAGCAGGAAATGATTGCATGGCACCTCAGGGGGAAGCTGGAGAGTGTTTCGAGTCTAGCCACGACCAAAACGACTGAATGTGACTGCGCGCACAATTGTCCGGAAAATGCCACAGCGCTGTTCGCCGGCAAGGAAAGGGCTGGAGTGGGAAAGCTGATTCTTGAGAGAGGCAGCCGGCTTTCTCCAAGAGAAGCTGCATCCAAAGTGGCTGGAGGATAGTGCGAATGCGCGCGACCTATATTGTGGCTCTAATTATGGTGGGTGCCATTGGGGTGGGGGTGGGGTGCAGAAAAAGCAGCGTCGATCCGGGGGCGTTCAAGTCGGCGATCAATCAGTATTACAGCGGCAAACAGGATTGCCTGTGGCCGAATGCGGTGAAGTTTCCTGCGCAGGCCGATACCTCGAACGACGCGCAGACGAAGAGCTTCGACGCACTGACCGATGCCGGGCTGCTGGTAAGAAAATCGGCGGAAAAGAAGCGATTCATGATCGGATCGAAGCAGGTCAACGACTACGACTTGTCGGATAAGGGGCGGTCGACGTGGACGGCCGACCAGACGCAGCCGGGATATGGCAATTTTTGCTTCGGCCACTTGGCAGTGAGTTCGATCGACGGCTATACACCTGCGGATGGCACCGAGGCACGATACAGCGTGACGTATCACTACGGCATCACAGGAATTCCGGACTGGGCGAGCTCCGCGGAGATGAAGACGGCGTTTCCGAAGATCGTTTCGGATAGTGCGGCCCAGCAGGTGGCGACGGCCAGTCTGGTGAAGAGTGAGAACGGCTGGCTGGTGCAGAATGTGCAACCGGCGGCGATGGGCGGGGGAACAGCCCAGTAAATCGAGACTGCGTCTCAGTGCTCCGCGAAGCCTCTCCATCTTTGGATCGATACTTGTGCCCACCTGGGCCCGTATACTGGCTGCCATGTTTGAGGCACTGCGCAGGACTGCAGTTTGGGGATTTTTGGCGGCGGGGGCTCCGGCGCTCGTTTTTGCACAAGCGGCTGGTGTTCTTTTGCTGGAGCAGCAGACTGCCAACGGGCAGCAGGCTGGGGCGCCCACGGAAGGTGCACAATCGCCGGCCGGCAGTGGCCAGAGGACTGGGGCTCCGCCTCCGATGCAACTCGACGAACACCGCCGGCCCATTACGGCTGGCGGGTTCGTGAAGAGTGGTACCGTCGTGTTTGAGGATGCTTCAGAGAGGGCCGGACTATCCCACTGGACCCATAAAATGGGGACGCCGCAGAAAGGCTACATTGTCGAGACCAAGGGCTCGGGAGTGGGGCTGATCGACTATGACAACGACGGCTGGCTCGACATATATATAGTCAACGGCTCGACCTTCCATGCGCTGGACGGCAAAGAGACGCCGCCTCATGCAGCGCTGTTCCACAACAACCACGATGGCACGTTTACCGATGTGGCAACCAAGGCCGGGGTAACGAACGACCGCTGGGGTTTTGGCGTGGCGGTTGCCGATTATGACAACGACGGCTGGCCCGATCTGTTCGTGTCCAACTGGGGAAAGAACCGGCTCTTCCACAACAATCACGATGGGACCTTTACCGACGTTGCGGACAAGGCTGGCGTGACGCTGGGGAACTGGTCGAGTGGCGCCACCTGGGGCGACTATGACGGCGACGGGCGGCTCGATCTTTTTGTCGCGGGCTATCTGCACTACGATCGCAACAACCTGCCTGTGGCGGGGGAGAACGGCGTACCCAACGCATTTTGCACCTTTAGAGGCGAGCAGGTGAGTTGCGGGCCGCGAGGGCTGAAGGGCGAGCCGGACCATCTGTTCCACAACAACGGCGATGGCACGTTCGCGGATGTGAGCGAGAAGGCCGGCGTCGCGGACAAGCCTGGCTATTATGGGCTGGGCGCGGTGTTTGTGGATGTGAACAACGACGGCAAGCCAGATCTATTGGTGGGGAACGATTCCACGCCGAACTATCTCTATTTGAACAGGGGTGACGGCACGTTTGAGGATGTGAGTTATGCGTCGGGCTATGCGTTGAATGAGGCGGGACGCGAGACGGCTTCGATGGGCATTGCCGTGGGCGATTACGAGAATAACGGCATGGTGGATATTTTCAATACGACGTTCTCAGACGACTACAAGCCGCTTTATCACAACGAGGGCGACGCCAATCTCACCGACATCAGTTATCACATGGGAATCGCGGAGATTTCTGTTCCGTTTTTAAGCTGGGGAGATGCGTTCATGGACTACGACAACGACGGGTGGAAAGACCTGCTCATGTCGGATGGACACGTCTATCCGCAGGCAGATAAGTATGCGTGGGGAACGAGTTGGGCGCAGCGGCCGATGCTGTTTCGCAACATGGGCGGCAAGCGGTTCGAGGCGGTGCCGGCGGTTGAGGGATCGGGGCTTGCGGTGGTGATTGCAGGACGCGGCATGGCCGTCGGCGACTTATTCAACGACGGCAAGCTGGATGCGGTGATCAATGTAATGGACGGTCATCCTGTGCTGTTACGAAATGTCGATCCAGACAAGAACCATTGGCTGGAATTGAAGCTTGTAGGCGGCCCGAAGAGTCCACATGATGCAGTGGGGGCGGTGGTTTATGTGACGGCCAATGGGATGAAGCAGCGCGAGGATGTGCTGAGCGGCGGAAGTTATCTGTCGAGCAATGACCTGCGGGCGCATTTCGGCCTGGGCTCAACAACGAAGTTGGATGCGATTGAGGTGCATTGGCCGAGCGGGAAAACAGAAAAGTTTACGGTGGTTGGAGTAGACCGGATCGTGACGCTGACAGAGGGGATGGGATCTGCGCACTAGAGATTCTGCGTCTGGGGCTGAGGTACAAAAACTGGCAGCGTAATGCATGGTTTAGTTGATGATGGTGTTTTTCTCTGCGTTTGCTGGCCCTGCGCTGACAAGCACCATCGGGGGCTCGGAGTCGGTGCAAGAGATGATGACGCAAAGCCAAGACGCTTAGAACGGGATTGGGACAGCGCCGCAGCCTCCGCTATCCCCTAAGGAGCGCTGTGCGTTGAGGCTTTCAGCCCGGCTGGTAGATTTGCCAAACCGGGCCGGGAGTGTTTCAATCAGATTATTGAAACAGGGGTGCTCCACGATGTGGGGCTGAGAAATACCCTCGAACCCGATCCGGATAATACCGGCGTGGGAAGTTTCGGAAGCCAAGTGGCCCTCTTTCCGGGCATTAGCTCTCTTGTTTCAGTTGAATACAAGGGAGTCCTATGCCAGAGTCTGTAGTTGCTGCCACATCTTATCGTTCCTCTCCATCCTCTTCGATCTTTACGCGGTCTAGCCAAGTTGTCCGAACCGGCGGGTTGCTGCTGTGCTGCCTGTTTGCGGTGGCCGGCGCGATTGCGCAGAGTCAGACCGCGATGGATCCGGTACAGTCGCCCGGAATGCCAAAGTCTGCGAAACCTGCGCAACAAGACGCATCTGCACAGACCGCAGCACCGGTTACCACAACGGTGGTGGTTCACGGCGAGACTCGGGACGACTATCTTCCGGAATCGGTATCGGTCGGTACTCTGGACGGCACGGCGCTGAAGGATATGCCCATCTCGGCGACGATTGTGACGCGCGATTTACTCAACGATCAGATGTCGCGCGTGTTGTCGGACGTGGTGAAGAACGACGCTTCGATCGGTGAGGATTATGCGCCGGTAGGCTACTACGGAGACTTTCAGATTCGCGGTTTTCCGATTGATTTGGCGACGGGTTTGCAGATTAATGGAATGACGATTGCAGGCGAGCAAGATGTTGCGCTCGAAAACAAAGAGCGCGTCGAATTTCTCAAGGGCATTGCCGGTGTGGAGAGCGGTGTGGCTTCGGCCGGCGGGCTCATCAACTATGTAACCAAGCGCCCGGCGATGATAGAAGCTTTCGATCTCGCGACCGACCACCGCGGAACTTCGTATGGCGCGGTCGATCTAGGGCGATTGTTCGGCAGCCAGAAGCAGGTAGGTGTGCGATTGAACCTTGCCGGCGAGAAGATCGAGAGCTATGTGAACGGCGCCGATGGATGGCGGGCAATGGGCGCGGGCGCGGCAGATTGGAAGATCAGTTCAAGGGCGATTTTGAAGACGGATTTCGAGTATCAGCATAAGGTGGAGCGCTCGGTGTCAGGCTATCAGTTGCTGGGAGGCACTACGGTGCCCGACCTGAACAGCATTTATCCCTCAACCATGCTGGGGCAGCAGTCTTGGGAAAAGCCCAACACGTTCGATACATTCAACACCGGTGCCCGGTTGGACTATGACTTGCCTCATGCATGGCGGGCATTTGTGGCGGGGAGCTTCAGCCATTCACTTATCGATGACAATGTTGTATATGCGTATGGTTGTTATTACGACGCAGCTTGTGCAGGCAATGTAGGCAATGCGCCCGATTACTTCTTCGCTCCCGACGGAACGTACGATATCTACGACTATCGCGATCCCGGCGAGTTGCGCATCGACGCGCAGGCTGAGGCGATGGTGACCGGGCACGTCAGGACTGGAGGGATCGTTCATGATGTGGTTGCCGGGACGGAATTGTTCCGCCGCAGCGTGCAGCAGCCTGGTTACTTTACGGTCGACAATCCTACCTCGCCGGACGGCATCGTGCAGGACGGGGCGGTCTATACATATGTCGGTTCGGAGAATATCTATCAGCCAATCTCACCGTTTCCACTGGAGAGCCCGCAACAAACTGCTGGTCCGCGCAGACTCTACGAAGATAGCCATCAGTCGGCTGCGGTGATGCAGGATCGGGTTCATCTTCCCGGAGGAATCCAACTGCTGGCCGGCGGCAGGTTTGATTCTCTGCACGATCATAACTACTCCGTGGTCGCAACCGATCCTGGTCCCGATACGCTGCCTTCCTTTACCGATAGAACATTCTGGTTGCCCCAATATGCGATTACCTATAACCCAATAAATAGCTTGATGGTTTATGGAAACTACGGAGTGCTGCTGTCACTGGGATTGCAGGGGCCTTTCTGGGCGGATAACGGGAATCAGTTTCTTGCGCCTTTTTTTACCCGGCAAGCCGAAGTTGGTGCCAAGTATGAGCCCGGGCAGCGCATTCTGCTGAGTACGGCATTCTTTCACATGCGTCAACCGTTTTTCTATCCAAAGGCGATTGAAGCTGCCGACAGCTTCTGCACAGAAGATGAGTTCATCGGTCCCGTGGACCAGTGCTTCGAGTCCGCCGGGCACGAGACGCATGATGGAGTCGAGGCAAACGCGGAAGGCAAAGCTACAAACTGGCTGCGGCTGACGGCTTCGGCGATGGCGATTCGGGCCATCTCATCCGATACGGGGACACTGGCATTCGATAACAAGCAAGTGATCAACGTGCCGCACTTGCATACGACCTTCTTTGCCGATCTCGAACTGCCGCACATGCATGGTTTGCACCTGATGCCGGGATGGAGTTATACGGGACGTAAAGAGGCTACGCGCGACGATGCGGTGAGCGTTTCTGGATATAACATTTTCAACCTGGGGGCGCGCTATACACCAGGCGGCGAGCAGGGACACATGACATTGCGGCTCTATGCCGATAACATTCTCGATAAGCGCTATTGGAAAGATACGGGCGCCAGCCTCGGCGATACATTCATCCACTTGGGCGCGCCGACTACGGTGAGACTCTCAGCCCATTACACTTTCTAGGTGGGCACTAGCGGCGTGAGGGAAACGGGAAGCAGTCTTGCATGAGTGGAGTTGTTAAAGTGCATGGGATGGAGGGCGCGATGGTGGAGCCTGATTGGCCGCCATTGACGCTCGACGAGGTGCGTGCGCTGTTGCATGAATTTCCAGGCTGCGGGGAACCGATCCGAATTTTGTCGGTGAGCCCGCGGCCGTTTTCTGCTGCAAGCGTTGTGGCTACCCGGGGGGGGGGG
>JAATGG010000220.1 GCA_015654835.1 Terriglobales bacterium | reverse complement strand
GTGGAGTATCTATGCTTACTTTTGCTCAGAAGCAATTACACCATCCTCATGCAGATGTTCTCGGAGTGAGGGTATCTGCCATCAACTTGAATACGGCCGTAGAACTGGCGGATCGTTCGATCGCTGGCGGAGACCGCGGATATGTATGTGTCACAGGGGTCCATGGAGTCATGGAGGCACAGTCGGATACGAGCCTTCGTGCGATCTTGAACCAAGCTGTTATCAATACTCCCGACGGCATGCCGATGTCGTGGATTGGGCGGCTTCAGGGCTTTAAAAATATGGATCGTGTCTACGGCCCCGATTTCATGATGGAAATGTGCAGACTGTCGGTCGAACGCGGATATCGCAATTTTCTGTATGGCGGCAATCCCGGAGTGGCTGAACTTCTGCGTGAAAAACTCCTCGAACGATTTCCAGGGTTGCAAGTGGTCGGCACCTATACACCACCCTTTAGACCGTTGAATGGTGTGGAAGAAGAGGAACTAAATACGCTTGTGCAAGATTCCAAGCCGCACATTATCTGGGTGGGTCTGAGTACGCCAAAGCAGGAACGATTCATGGCTCAGTATGTGGACCGCCTGCATGTGCCGCTGCTGGTTGGTGTGGGAGCCGCATTCGATATACACACCGGAAAAATCAAAGATGCCCCGAGTTGGATGAAACGCAGCGGGCTGCAGTGGCTCCACCGCGTGGCGCAGGAGCCAAGAAGACTTGGGCGTCGGTATCTGGTGAATAATCCACGATTCTTGCTCAAAGTCGCACTTCAATTTTCCGGGTTATTACGCTATCCGTCGGTAGTTACCAGTGAATAGTCGAGACAAGGCCGTCAATATCGGAATCATCTGCAGTAATCAACATACACGTGAGGGAGGAAACAAATGAATCTGAAAGGCCAAAGAGTCGTTGTCTGCGGTGCCGGCGGGTTTATCGGCGGTCATCTTGTTAAACACCTTCTGGCGGCAGGTGCCGATGTCGTGCGCGCAGTCGATATCAAGCCGCTGGATGAGTGGTATCAGTCCTCGCCCGAGGTGGAAAATCTAAGTCTCGACCTCAAGGACAAGGACAACTGCCTGAAAGCCGCAGCAGATGTCGATGCAGTATTTCAGCTCGCTGCAGATATGGGCGGCATGGGATTCATCGAGAATAACAAGGCGTTGTGTATGTTGAGCGTATTGACGAGCACGCACATGCTATTGGCAGCTCGGGAACGTGGCGTCGAGCGATTTTTCTATTCCTCCTCTGCCTGTGTTTACAACGGAGACAAGCAGAGGGATCCGCACGTTACACCGCTCAAAGAAGAAGATGCGTATCCTGCCCTTCCAGAGGACGGCTATGGATGGGAGAAGCTCTTTACAGAGCGTATGTGTCGGCACTTCGAAGAGGATTTTGGGCTGCAGTGCCGCGTGGCCCGCTTCCACAATGTCTATGGTCCTCTTGGTACCTGGGCGGGTGGCCGCGAAAAGGCCCCGGCGGCGATTTGCCGCAAGGTGATCGAGGCAAAGACATCGGGCCGCCACGAAATTGAGATATGGGGCGACGGCAAGCAAACACGCAGTTTCATGTATATTGACGATTGCACGCAGGGCACGCAGGCGATCATGGAGAGCGAAATTCACGAGCCCATCAATCTGGGATCGAGCGAACTGGTTACCATCGACCAGCTTGTTGATATAGCGGAAGACATTGCCGGCATACGATTGAAGCGTCGCTACAACCTTGATGCTCCGAAGGGCGTGAATGGCCGCAACAGTGACAATAGCAAAATTCTCAGTTATCTCGGATGGGAACCGTCTACGCGCCTGAGAGACGGTCTTGCAAAAACCTATGAGTGGATCGAGAGCCAGATGCTGGTGGGCGTGCACGCATAATCCCAACGCGCGCTGCGAAAACCAGCAACGCCTCTCGTAAAAGCAGCCTGCTGAAAGGCATGGCGTTTCCGTGAATACTCCGGGGGATAGGTTATTCCTCGGAGTATTCGGGACCATGATCAGCCGCTAGGCCGGCAAAGGAAAACATGCATTTGCTTCCGTCTTCCTTACTTCCTATTGCTACGGGCTTCGCTAGTGGACTTAGAGGCCTATTACGACCGGGAGGCCTGCGTGCCTTATTCCGGTCGAATCCTAATCAGGGCCGCGAGCGCTATCGCCGCGCGGGTATCACTGCGTCGGTGTCGTTAATTCAGAGGGCCCTGACGATTGTGATCAGTATTGTTTCCGTCCCTCTGACAATTGGCTATCTTGGACCGGAACGCTATGGCGTCTGGCTAACGATTAGTAGCCTGCTAGTCTGGATGGCCATGACCGACTTCGGTCTGGCTGGCAATGCGCTAGTGAACGTGCTGTCGCAGGCGGATGGCAGAGATGATCGGAAAGCTGCGCAGGAATATACATCTTCCGCGGTCTGGGCTCTGACCGCTATCGCAGTTCTATTTGCCATTGTCGCAATCATAAGTTTCCAGTTTATTCCCTGGACCTCTGTATTCAGAGTTTCGACTATGTCGATGCATGAACTCAATGTGGCCTGTGCCTTAACACTTACCTTCTTCATCGTAGCTCTGCCACTTAGTGTCCAGAACTCAATTTATAGTGCTTATCAAGATGGTTTTTTGTCCAACATATGTGGCATCGTAATGAATCTGCTTTCCCTGGTGGCCCTGGTTGTAGTCAGCCGCTTCCATGGGGGGCTTCCGGAACTGGTGTTGGCGCTTTCGGGTACTCGCCTCGCAGTGGCCCTTGTGAATGTTCATTACATGTTCTTCAAGCGTTATCGGTGGCTTCTTCCCGTGCCGTCCGCCGTGCGCTGGCACTGCATACGCCGGCTGTTCTCGCTCGGTGGAAAGTACGTCCTGACACAACTCGGTTCATTCGGTATGTGCCAGAGCCAGCCAATGATTATTACGCAGGTTCTTGGTCCAACCAAGGTCGTGGCTTTTGTCATCGCGCAGAAAGTAATCACTCTGCCGATGGATATGGTTTACATGGCGACAGTGCCACTCATCCCGGCATTCGGAGAGGCCAATGCACGAAACGATTGGAAGTGGATCAAGGAGGCCTATCGGAATGTCACGTTAGGCTCCGTGGCAATCGGAATTCCAATCCTGGTAGGGATTGCCCTGGCGTCACGGCCTATGATCCGCGCATGGGCCGGGGATGCGGCCGTTCCGAGCATGGACCTGATCGTATGGCTGAGCGTCTACAACCTGTTTGGAGTATCGCTCATGGCGACCGGCCAGTTCCTGATCGGAATCGAGCGCGTAAATTCACTTACGATCTCAATCGTTCTCTGTGCTATAGGGACAATCGCATTTGGCATCGTGGCCTGCAAATGGTGGGGGCTCAGTGGGGTTGCCATGGCGATGGCGATCACCAAGGTTATAACTTATTGGCCCATTCAGCTATGGGCGGTCCGCAGAATCTTTGCTGCCAGACGAATGCCGCCTGTCAATGCGGCCTCTGAGGCAGCGGCTTAGCTGCCTCGGCGTGAGGGCGATCGAGAACAGCCAATCGATACGCTTTTCAAGCCATAGCTTGCGCGGTGCTCGAAAGGGCACAAGATGAACCGAGATCCAGAGAGTACAAGACATGCAGGTAAAGATCAGGTTTTATCCATCGCATGATACTGTTTCTTTCTCATCCATGCATGGATGGGCGAAATGGATATTCATCATGATGCTGGGCTCCGATTTTGGTCGGTCGTTCTATTACCTGGGTATTCCGCCTGCCAAGATATTTATCGGTGAGATCGTTCTCGTTCTGGTCTTCGTCTTCAGGCCGAGAGAATTATGTGACCGCTGGACCAGTTTTCTTATCCGACCGTCTGCCTTCGGCCCTTTTGCATGGTGCCTTTTATTCTCGATTTTGTACGGAGTATTTGAAGTGGTCTATGGCCTCAGTGCCGGCTATTCTCTTTTAACTGCGCTGCAAAATTTGGTATTCAACATCTATCCAATTTACTTCTTCCTGGGAGTGTGGGCAGGAAGAGACTATCCAACCCTATTTCAAAAGATCATTCGCTATTGGGCATGGACGCTGGCAATCTACGGGCCAGCTTATCTGCTCTTTTTGCACAGCGTCAAACTCACCATGCCGGGTGCCGACACCCCCGTATTCAGTCAGCCCGGCGGAGGCGGACTTATCATCCTCGTGCTACTGGCATTGGAGCGCAAGCCTTCCCGCTTCTGGCTGCCCATGGTGGTTTCTGCAATTATGATGCTTGCCATTCAGGTGCGCGCAGAGTGGCTGGGCATGCTGGTGGCGCTTTTGATATGGGGTCTCCTGGAACAAAAAATGACCAAGGTGCTTTCTATAGCCGCTCTTGTAACGGCATTGCTTGTTGTCGGATTCGCCGCGGATGTCGATCTTCCCAGTCCGGCAGAACGGGGAGGAAGCATTTCGACGCGCGAGATTGTGGCCCGGGGGTTGTCGGCAATCGATCCAGCGCTGGCGCAAGAGTATACCGATTCTAGAAATACGGCGTTCTATGCAGGCACCATCTCCTGGCGGACCCGCTGGTGGAACGCGATCTGGAACTCTGTCAATGAATCTCAATCCAAAATGCTGATTGGAAATGGATATGGATTTCCACTCGGCAATCTGGTGCCATATCTCAGAAATACAGATATCCGGACACCGCATAACATCTTCTTCTTCGCTCTTGGATACTCCGGCTGGACCGGCGTCGTTCTATTTGTCGCCCTCCAGCTTTCCATCCTTGGGATGTTATGGCGGGTCTACAGGACGACCGGTCAATCTATCGGCCTAGCCGTTTGTGCGGCCTCATTGATTGGCGCGTTCTTCGGTAATTCACTAGAGTCGCCTATAGGAGCCATTCCGTATTACCTGATGATGGGACTAATCATTGGTCCGGCACTGTGCAGCAAGTTTGCGATGCCCCCGCGCCAGCTAGCACATCGACAGATCGCAGAGATCGGTGTTGCTTCGCAGCCAGCTTTCGCAGGCACTACATCGATTGCTTCTATTTTGTAGTGAACTGGCCGTAGTTTCTACGACTATAAGCACAGGAATCTGAGCTTTTTGTATTACGGAGATTTTCTATGCTAGGCAGACTATCTATTTTGGTTTTGCTCATCTCGATGGCAGCTGGAGGTATGGCTGCAACCCGTAATGTAAAGTTGAGCGGCGCGCGTGGCAATGGGACCGCCGATGACACTGCAGCAATCAACCGCGCCATCGCAAGAAGCTCTTATGGAGATGAGATCGTGTTTCCGGCAGGGACTTATAAAATCAGCTTTCCTCCAGGGATCGTGCTCGAGCCGGGCCGCACATATCGTGGAGATGCAAATGGCGAATCCAAATTAGTCGGAACCGGTGGGTACTCGATTGCCACGTCGAAGTATAACCAGGCATTGGATATCACCGTCGACCATCTGGTGTTCGATGGAGGCGGCATTCGACTGGACGGTAATGTCGTGCCTGCAAGTCATGTTTCCGTTGTCAACTGCACGTTTCAAAACATCGTTACCGATGGCGAAAACTGGACTACGCACATGGGCATCTATATCGGCACAGGAGCCGAGCATTCCCACTTCGATCATAATCGATTTCATAACATCTTTACCGGTGGGAAATATGGCCTGGAAGACAGCGACGCCACGGGCATTTTTGGCTATGGTCTATCCCAGTCCACCATTGTAGACAACGTCTTCGACTTTGTGAATGAAGGAGTGCACATATTCTTCGACGATACGGACGGAACCAATGTCGTGGTAGCGCGGAATCATTTTACGCGCGTGCACCGCATCACAATGGAGTTTCAACACGATAAGACAGACGGGCTGGTTGTCGAGGACAATATGATATCCAACCCGCTCAATCCCTTTTGGCTGACCTATGGTATGTCGGTGGCGGCTACGACCAAGACTGGCAATGGCATCGTCGTACAAAATAATACAGTTGTTGCAAACACACCACTCGATCTATCGGTCAACCCCAAGAACTATTATCCCTATGGGATTGAGGTGTGGGGCACGAACACGGTAGTGCGTAATAACCGAGTGATTGGGCTATGGGGAATTGGCATTGGTATCGGTGCAGCACACAATATGGTCGTTGAAAAGAATCTGATCTGTGGCAAGGTGACAGGTTATGGAAAAAGCATCAATGAATATTACGGTCCCCAGACCGGCACTCGACTGGTTCAGAATGTGATCACGCCTACCTGTCCTTCGCCAGTAGCAACCCTCATGTCTTCGATGAAAAACTGAATCGGCTGTGCCCGCCGCTTATGCCAAGTGCGACAAGATCATGGCGCAAGTTGGCGCATTGATGGTGCTAACAACAGGGGGAGAAAGATGATACGCTCACTTACACTCGGTTGGTGGGGCCCCAAAAGACTCGGTCATGTAACCGACAGTGCGTAAGCTTCGTCTGCGACCCGCCAGTCTGAACTGGAGAAGATTCTCGCGACAGCGAGACGGATTTCATATAATTTCCCTTGCGATCGGCAAAATCAAACCACGTACTTATTGTCTCAACAGTTAGCAAATTTTTTGTTTTCGCACGAGACGCTGTTCTGCACATTTTCTAAAAAGACAAGATGTGAATCGGAAACGCTCCTGCGGTCGTACGCATGGATGCTGTCGATTGAATTTTGTGAGAAGGTCCCCATTCTCCTCTAACCTGTCTGAAAAACAAGAGAGGCATCTTTATGCCAAAACTTCCCTTGAAGGTCGAGCGGTCTGCTGCTCTCTCGGTGCTCGTCATCGTTGTGCTTACCGCGAGCGTCGCAGCTCTCACCCCAATGGCGGTTGCTCAGTCGGCCGCGAATGGCCAAGAGACAATTGCAGATAAGGTCGCTGCCGCACGAATTGTCAGCCAGCCCATCGACAAGGCCGCTTATGTCTTAGGTCCGCAGGACCGGCTCTCGATCCGCGTTTTCGGAACGGATGATCTGCCTGATCGGCCCACGGAGATAGGCGCGGATGGAACGGTCAATCTGCCGATGGTCGGCAAGGTTCAGGCAGCGGGCTTGTCGGTGCGAAGCCTGGAGACAGAACTAAACCATCGTTACGGCGCATTCTTCAAAGATCCCGAAGTATCGGTGTCGGTGACGGACTACCGAAGCCACCCCGTCACGGTAGTGGGTGCCGTCAATATGCCCAACGTGATCCAGTTACACGGGCCTACTCGACTGATGGAAGTTATTTCGCAGGCTGGCGGGCTGAAGCCGGATGCTGGCGACAAGGTCATGATCACGAGCCAAATGCAGTTTCATAAAGACGGCTCTGCCGCTGCAGATCCAAACAGCCCTGATGCCAGGTTCTCCATCAAGGAAATCGATCTCAGAAAGATCATTGACGGGACAGACCCTTCTGCAAACGTGGTGGTTGAAGCGAACGATCTTATCACCGTGCCCAAGGCAAAAATGATCTATGTGGTAGGTGACGTTGGTAAGCCCGGAGGCTACATACTCGATGGGCACAGCAGCACTCTCTCGGTGCTGCAGGCCATTGCGTTAGCAGGAGGCGTCAACAAGACCGCCGCCGCCAGTAATGCCCGAATTTTGAGATCAACTGTCGAAGGCAACTCTCACCGTACCGAAGACCAGATCAATCTCAAGAAGATTCTCGCGAGTAAGTCTCCCGATATCTCCCTTCGTGCGGATGACATCCTATTCGTCCCTGACAGCAATGCCAAAAACGCGGGTCTTCGTGCATTGCAAATGGCGGCTGATGTAGGCACGGGCCTGGCAATCTGGCGCTTCTGACACCCACCAACAGTACGGAGTCACCATCCTATGCATACAATGGCTAGAAAATTAAGTCCCTCTCTCCCTGCGGGAGTCGGCGGAGCACTCGTTCCTTCTTCGCGCGGTCCTGAAGCTTCACAGGTACCCGCCGTTTACGGCACGACGGAAGAAAGAATCGACTATCTTGCCCTGTTGCGTAGGCACCGTTTAGCCGTGACGGTGATTGTGGCCTCGTGCTTGCTCGCGGGTATTCTCTACTCCCATCTTGCACCTCAGTCTTACAAGGTGCAGACCGTGCTTGAGATTACCGGCCTCAACCAGGACTTCATGAATCTGCATGACATCGATCCAAGTGCTGGGGCCGGGGATGCGGCCAGCTATCTCGAAACACAAATCATGCTGCTGCAGAATGAGTCTGTGGTCGATCATGTGATAGCAGCAATGTCTCCGACCGTGCCTGCGAGAATAGCTTCCGACGATAGCGGGCGCGAAGGTGTGATCCGTCGAATGCTGGCTGGAGCCAAAGCAAAAGAGGAGGGTCAGTCCAATCTTGTACGGATCACCCTGACCGGCCCCGACCCACAGTTAGTGGCGAACACGGCAAATGAGCTTACCAAACAATACATGCAGCAGGGGCAGGATGCGCATCTGGCCGCGGCGTCGGAAACCGGTGTCTTTCTGCAGCAACAAATGAGCGAAGCAAAGCACAAACTGCAAGCTTCGGAAGATGGATTGCAAGAGTATGCACGTTCCAGCGGTATCGTGTTGACTAATGATACTCACGAGTCGGTAGCGACGGAGCATTTGCGGGAAATTCAGCAAGGGCTGGCACAGGCCGAGGTGGACCGCGCCAGTCGTGAGTCGCAGATGGAAATGGCGCAGAGAGCACCCATTGAAGCTTTGCCCCAGGTGATCGATGACCCGACCATACGCGAGGATCGCGCGAAGCTGACCGAACTGCACAGGCAAATGGCAGAGTTGAGCACAACCATGACGCCGGCCAACTATAAGGTCGCCAAGGTGAAGGCGCAGATTCAGGATCTCGAAGCAGAGATAGGTCTTCATCGAACGATTATTGTGAATCGGTTGTCGATCGAAAGCCGGACAGCTGCCAGGCGAGAAGAGCTACTGAAACAGCAATATGAGCAACAGCGCGCAATTGTCGAGGATCAGGGCGGAAAGCAGGTTCACTACAACATGCTCAAGCATGATGTGGATGTGAACCAGCAGATCTATCAGTCGATGTTGCAGAAGGTAAAGGAAGCAGGAGTGGTGGCCGCGTTGCGAGCTTCGAATGCTCGTGTGGTCAGTCCCGCCAAGGCTCCCCTCTCTCCCTATTCGCCCAAGACCTCAACATCTCTTTTGCTTTCTGCATTGCCGGCAATTGTGCTCTCGTTGCTTTATATTCTCATCTCTGAACGGAAAGACCAGAGCGTACGTAATCCGGGGGAGAGCGAGATCTATGTAGACCGGCCTGAACTTGCTGTCATTCCGCAAGCCCGCACCAGAAGCAGGCTTCACAAGCCGCGAATCACTTCGGTCGTCGGTGTTGACTCGGGCCCAACGAGGGTCCATCCCATGTTGGGGCATTGGAAGGAGGACGACAAGACCTTTCTAGCCGAAGCCTATCGCTCGGCGGGCACGTCGATTCTCTTTAGCAGGAAGGGTGGCCTTGCCCCGAAGGTCCTTCTTGTGACGAGCCCTCATCCGCAGTGTGGAAAGACGACCACAACTGCCAACCTCGCCATTAGCCTAGCTGAAGGTGGGCGCCGAGTTCTTCTTATCGACGGCGACTTGCGCCGCCCGGCACTTGCGCAGCTCTTTGGAATGCCGAACGAACGGGGTCTCACAAATGCTCTCGATGAAAATGAGCGTGCAGATCCGTATAAGGTTGTGCAGGCTACGGCCTTTGCCGGCGTCCATCTTCTTCCGAGTGGAGCGACGAAGGGCAGTGTCGCGAGGCTTTTGCATTCGACTTATCTTGAGTCAGTGATTGATACGGCTCGCAACGATTTCGATTTTGTTCTCATTGATGCTCCTCCTCTACTCGGACTTTCAGACGCTCGTATTCTCAGCAAGTTTGCTGATGGAGTGATTCTCGTTTGTCGCTCAGGCCGCACAAGAACGGATGACCTCGATGAAGCGCGGCGGCTCCTTGTGGAAGATGGCACCCATATTTTTGGTACTATCCTGAACGGCTATGACCTGCAACACGAAAGGTCGGCTCACTACCAGAGCTATTTGCGATACTTCGGCAAGGCTGCGAGTTAAGGCGTGTCTCGCATCGTCGAAAGTGTGTCTGGAGCCACGCGCAGCGTATCCACAAGTAAATCGCTCAGCCGATGTCGGGACGATGTAGCATACCGGATTTCTGCCGTTATGGCATAACGAGATCCGCCACGGCGTTCGCCAGGCATGGAGGAAAAAGTGATTGTAGCTTCTCGTCTCGAACCGATCCAGCTAGAGTCGCTTTCCGAGGTGCCGAAGGTATCGGTGCTCATCTCCAACTACAACTATGGTGGCTACATCGGTGAGGCCATTGAGAGTGTGCTGGCACAGACTTACGAGAACTTCGAATTGATTATCTGCGACGATGGGTCGACGGATAACTCGATGGAGATGATCGATAATTATCGTCAGCGCGATTCGCGGGTTCATGCAATCGCCAAGAGCAATGGCGGTCAGGCATCCGGCTTCAATACTGCATTTCTCGCAAGCACAGGCGAATTGATCTGCTTTCTCGATTCGGACGATGTCTTTCGTCCCACAAAGGTGGCGTGCATGGTGGATGCACACCGCAACGCTCCCAGCGCGGGATTTGGCATTCACCGCATTCAGCGGACAAACAGAAGGCGCAGACCTCAGGGAGTGTGGCCTCTGGCCTCGGTGCTTCCTCAAGGGTGGAAGGGCGAGCAGATGCTCAACGAGGGGGGAGTGCTAAGCTACATGCCTCCGACATCCGGGCTTACTTTGCGCCGCGGCGTTGCCGAACTGATCTTTCCACTCCCTGAGACTTATCCGCTGACCTCTGTTGCCGATCAAGTAATTACTCGTTTCGCGCCGCTGCTAACCGCCGTAGTTCATAGCGCAGAAGTATTGGCCGAATATCGACTGCATGGCGCGAATGGCTATGGAAGGTCAAAAACGACCTCCGGATCAATCCTGAAGGAGATCGCGACTTGTAATCATTTGTGGCAGGCACAACGCGATTTTCTTGAAAATTTAGATCCTGATCTTGCCTCTCAGTTGAAGTCAATCGAGAACAGTTCTTATCTGATCTATCTTCAATATCTGTATGCCCGTCTTTCGCAATCTCGGGGAGAAGAAGAAAGTCATCGGCGTTACATGCTCGATATCGCATCTAACCCGCAAGCCCGCTTGGTGTGGTTCTGGAAGTACTCGATTTATCTGCCTTCATCAATCTTCGGCGTCCTGGTGAACTTCATGAGTCAACAAAGTTTGCTGAAAGAGATTATCGCAAGGTTTCGCGGCGTGACGCACCGGTAAGCAGTCTGGCGCTTGTTGTCGACCTGAAGGAGTGCCCCATGTCATCTTCTCCCAAATTGACCGTGGGTATGCCGGTTTATAACGGGGAGCGCTTTCTTGCAAAGGCGCTGAACGCTCTTCTGAAGCAGACTTTTACTGATTTCGAGTTGATTGTTTCGGACAATGCTTCCACGGATCGTACCGAAGAAATTTGCCGTGAATATGCTGCAAAAGATCGCCGCATTCGATATCTGCGCAATGCAACCAATATGGGAGCTGGATGGAATTTCCGGCGTGTATATGAGTTGGCAACGGGCAAATATTACAAGCAGGCTGCGCACGATGATTTTTGCGAGCCTGAATTCTTTGAAACGTGCATTCGCGCACTTGAGCTTGATCCTGGGTTGACTGTGGCGTACACCAAAACACGGGTCGTCGATGGGAACGGGACATTTCTCGAAGATTATGAATGCGAATTGCGCACGGATGACACAGATCCGGTGATCCGATTTGCAGACTTAACTCTCATTGGCCATCGCTGCTTCCAGATATTCGGCATCCACCGAAAGAGCGCACTTGATCAGTTGCCGCCGCAGGGAAGCTTTGCTCACGCTGATCGCGTATTGCTTGCTCAACTCGGTTTAATGGGTCGCTTTTATGAAGTACCTCAGAGGCTTTTTATTAGTACCAGACATGATGGCCAATCGGTATGGACGATGCCCACCAGGGTAGCTAGCAGAGGAGTACGCCTGACACGCAAGGTAGGCACATTACCGAACATTGAATGGTGGGATCCGAATCGAAGCAGAGCCATTTCCTTTCCTGAATGTCATGCTTTTTCTTGCTATTGCCAATCGATCCGTCGCAGCCCATTGTCAGATTTGCAAAAAGCGCGGGCGTACGCAGTGATGGCGCGATGGGCAGTTCGGTATCGTCGCAGACTGATAGGAGATTTCGTGTTGGCAGCGGATCAATTGTTGTGGAACTGGCAGTCCGCCCGAGCAGCAGGCAATCGAAAGCTTTCAGAAAAAGAGTTGGCGATCAACCCCAAAGGAGGCACGTCCCTATGAAAGTTGCAATTCTCGCAGGAGGCCTCGGATCGCGCCTGGCCGAAGAGACCGATGTACGTCCCAAGCCGATGGTGGAGATCGGCGGCAAGCCGGTGTTATGGCACATTATGATGCACTATGCCCATTATGGCTTTCATGACTTCGTTGTTGCTCTCGGTTACAAGGGCGAGGTCATCAAGAAGTACATGCTCGATTACTGTTCCCTCAATCGGGATCTCAGGGTTTCCACGGCAACCGGAAAAGTAAAGATGAGTGGATCCCCGTTGGAAGACTGGGTTGTGGATCTGATCGACACCGGGATCAAGACGCAGACAGGCGGCCGCATTAAGCGGATTGCACCGGCACTCGGGAATAGCACGTTCATGCTGACCTGGGGAGACGGCGTTGCCGACATCGATCTTAACGATCTGTTGGCATTCCATCGTCGTCACGGAAAATTGGCAACCCTGACTGCTGTGCGGCCGACGGCTCGTTTCGGGCACCTCGAGATGCAGGGTGACCAGATTGTCGAGTTCTCAGAGAAGCCTCAAACCAAGGAGGGATGGATCAACGGAGCCTTCTTCGTGCTTGAGCCCGAAGTTTTCGACTACATCGATGGAGATAGCACGCATTGGGAGAAGGAGCCGCTCGAGCGTCTGGCACGCGACGGGCAGTTGATGGCCTATCGCCACTCTTCATTCTGGCAATGCATGGATACGATCCGCGAAAAACGGTATCTGGAGACTTTGTGGGACAGTGGCAATGCGCCTTGGAAAATATGGGAGGAGCGCGATGCGTGTACTAGTGACGGGGCACGAAGGCTACATAGGAACGGTATTAGTGCGACTGCTGCTGTTGGCCGGGCATGAAGTTGTTGGACTGGACTCGAATCTATTCGAGCGGTGCACCTTCTGCGAGGGAATTCAGCATGTACCTGCTATCCGCAAGGATGTGCGAGATGTCGAACTTTCAGATGTGGAGGGCTTTGATGCGGTTCTGCATCTCGCCGGCCTGTCGAATGATCCGCTCGGTGATCTGAATGCGGAACTCACCTACGAAATCAACCATCTTGCCTCAGTCCGCCTCGCCAGTCTAGCCAAGGAGGCCGGGGTTCAGCGGTTCATCTTCTCATCTTCCTGCAGTAACTACGGAGCAGGCGGACAGGACATGCTTACGGAAGAGTCTGCCTTCAATCCAGTCACGCCGTATGGGATATCGAAAGTGCGCGTAGAACAGGATGTTTCGAGGCTTGCAGATGACCGCTTTAGTCCGACATTTCTCCGCAATGCAACAGCCTTCGGAGTGTCTCCACGGCTTCGGTTCGACCTGGTGTTGAATAACCTCGTCGCGTGGGCCTATGCGACTGGCCGTATCCATATCAAGAGCGATGGCACGGCCTGGAGACCTATCGTGCATATCGAAGACATCTCCCGCGCGTTCATTGCCGCGATGGAAGCGCCGATCGATGTTGTGCACAATCAAGCCTTCAATGTTGGACGCACCGAAGACAATTATCAGATACGCGACTTGGCGGAGATCGTGAAAGCAACGATACCGAATACCGAGATCGAATATGCACAAGGCGCGAGTACCGACCAGCGCTGCTATCGTGTCGATTGCTCCAAGATTCAACGGATGCTCCCCGCCTTCCGGCCGCAGTGGGATGCGCGCAAAGGAGCTTTAGAACTCTATGAAGCATTTCGCGAGACCGATCTCACCGTAGAAGACTTTGAGGGAGAACGGTACAAGCGCATTGCGCATATCCAGAAACTGATCGCATCGCATCAACTTGATGCGGCGCTGCGATGGACCGAACATGCAATACCAGCTACCGCCGAGGTGGGGACTGCAATGGAGGTAAGTTAGATATGTTAGATCCGACTTTCCGCTGCCGGTCTTGCGCATCTCCCAATGTGACGTTGGTTCTGTCATTCGGCCGCACGCCGCTTGCCGATGGGTTATTGACTCAGGATGAGTTGACTGAACCAGAGATCATGGAATCGCTCGATCTCGTCTTTTGCCGGAACTGCTTCCTGGTACAAATTACGCAAACGGTGCCCCCTGAGATCCTGTTTTGCCGATCCTATCCCTATTTCTCTTCGGTATCGAAAAGTTTGCGCGAGCACTTCGCCGCGAGTGCGACTTCTATCATCGACCGATACCGTGTGGACCGGGACAGCTTGGTTGTCGAAGCGGCTTCGAATGATGGATGTATGCTTCGGAACTTCGTAGCGAGAGGGATTCCGGTGCTCGGCATCGATCCGGCCTCTGGCCCCGTGGCAAAGGCTCAGCAGGATGGAATCGACACGATGTGTGCCTTCTTCACAAAAGATCTTGCGAGAAACCTTGTGGCACAAGATAAACGGGCAGACGTGTTCCTCGCCAATAATGTGCTCGCTCATGTCGCGGACCTCAATGGGTTCGTTGAAGGTTTCCGGACCTTGCTCAAGCCCTCGGGTGTAGCAGTCATCGAATGTCCATACTTGGTCGATCTCATTGAGAACTGTGAATTCGATACCATCTATCACCAACATCTTTGTTACTTTTCCGTCACTTCGCTGGTCAACCTGTTCAGGCTGCATGATCTGGTGCTCGCAGACATCGAACGGACATCGATTCACGGTGGTTCACTCCGGCTCTTCGTTCAACTCAACGGCTATCCAAGTGAACGGGTCCTCAGATTACTCGATGAAGAACAGCAGGCGGGGCTCAACCGTCCTGAATATTACCGGGACTTTGCCTCGCGCGCAGAAAATGTACGGGACAGACTGGTTACGATGCTCAGAGATCTGAAGCGCTCGGGCAAGAAGATTGCAGGTTATGCTGCGGCAGCAAAGGCCACTACTTTGCTGTCCTTCTGTAACATCGACACGTCGGTTCTTGACTATATCGTGGATCTGAATGAGTTCAAGCAAGGCCATTACATGCCGGGCAATCACCTCCCTATCCACTCGCCTGCGAAGTTACAGGAAGCTCCACCCGACTATTTGTTAGTGCTGGCCTGGAATTTTGTATCTGAAATCATGCAGCAGCAGCAAGGCTACAGAGATGCCGGCGGAAAATTCATCGTGCCGATTCCGTCGCCTGCTATCGTGTAGGGGAATGGAGAGATCAAATGAATAACACCATATATGTAGATGCGGCAATGAACGACCACCAACGCCGTAACGGCCTCTATGACGGCCAATTGTATGTCTATACTCCCAGACCTTCGTCCTTGGCATTTACCGAATTTGCGCGGGAAATGATTACTGCGGGGTTCCAGTGTGCCGATCCGACCTTAGCCCAGTACGATATGCCTGTAGAAGATTTCGTGAAAATCTTCGCTCCCATGAAGCCGGCTTTCATTCATCATCCTGAAACAAAAAAACTGATTCAGGCGATGGTGTCCGATTTGGGCTGCGACATGGACAATACGTATCTTGATGTGCCCCGGCTTCGCGCCGTTACCTCGGACTCTTATCTCACCTCGGGAGTCGGCTATGCCCACCACTTACATCGGGATACGTGGTATTCCGCTCCCATGTGCCAGATCAATTGGTGGTTGCCAATCTTTCCCATGTCCTCGGAGAGTTCGATGGCATTTCATCCGAAGTATTGGGATCAAGCGGTTGAAAACGGATCGGCGGACTTCAACTACTACGAGTGGAACAAGACAAGCCGTGCGAATGCTGCGCAACACATCAAAGCGGACACTCGTCCGCAGCCGAAATCTCTTGAGCCGATGGAACTGGATCCTCAGGTCCGCATCGTCACCGAGCCGGGCGGAAGCATTCTCTTCTCTGCGGCCCAGATGCACTCCACTGTGCCGAACACCTCCGGGCGGACTCGCTTCAGCATTGATTTCAGAACTGTGAACCTATCCGATTTGCGGAGTGGAAAGGCTGCTCCGAATGTAGATTCTCGCCCGATTGGTACATCGTTACGCGACTTTTTGCGGGGCACCGATCTTACGCCGATACCAGATGATGTGATTGCTCTCTATGACAATGCACCTGTAGAAGAGGGCGTGCTGGTGTACCGGCCTGACTAGTTCGCGATTGCGCTCTACCAGACGATAGACAGTCTGGTTTTCGCCTCGTTCTGCGTTCAAAGACATCCCAATTCCGTTTCAAGTGAGATCCTGTGATGCCACAGATATTATCTACCTGTCCCAACTGCCGCCGCGAAGCTGTCGAGCCCTTCTATAGCGTAGAGTCGGTACCAGTGCACAGCGTTATGCTCGTGCCTACGCAAGAAGAAGCACTTCACTTTCCATCTGGAAAAATCACGCTCGGCCATTGTCGCGCTTGCGGATTTATCACGAACAGTTCGTTCGATGAGTCGAAGATGAAGTATTCGCCAAAATGCGAGGAGACGCAGGGCTTTTCCGCGACGTTCCAGGCTTTTCATCAACGACTGACAGAAGATCTTATCGACCGCTGTGATGTGCGTAACAAGACGGTGCTTGAGATTGGATGCGGCAAGGGGGAATTCATCTCCATGCTGTGTGCTATGGGAGGAAACCGCGGCGTTGGTTTTGATCCGGCCTTTGTGCCGCAGCGCCGGCCAGAGAAAGGCGGCGATGCAGTTAAGTTTATCCAGGACTTTTATTCTGATAAGTACACTAGCGTCACCGCCGATTTTGTCGCCTGCAAGATGACCCTCGAACATATCCCCGATACGTTGCGCTTTGTCAGTATGGTTCGCCGGGCAATTGGCAATAACCTCCACACCACCGTGTTTTTTCAAGTGCCGGATATGAAACGGGTGATTGCAGATGTAGCCTTCTGGGATATCTATCATGAGCACTGCTCCTACTTCAATGCTGGTTCGCTGCGAAATCTGTTTGTTATGGCAGGCTTCGATGTAATCGACGTCTGGTCGGACTATGACGACCAATACTTGATGATCACAGCGCGGCCGGCAAAGGAGTCCCTGAGCGGAGCAAAAGCATTGGTGGCGGCAAGCATAGATGAGGGACGCTCCATAAGCACATTTGCATCGGAAGCAGACCGGCGTATCAGGTGCTGGAAATCGATGGTCGACCGGCAGTCACAGGACGGTCAGCGTATCGTGATCTGGGGCTCGGGCTCGAAGGGAGTGGCGTTCCTCTCCGCACTGGGAGAGGATGTCGATCAAGGCGGAATCAAATATGCTGTCGATATCAACCCATTCCGCACTGGCTATTTCATGCCCGGCACAGGGCAGGAAATTGTGGATCCTGCTTTCCTCTCAACTTATCGTCCGGATGCCGTCATTGCTATGAACTCGATTTATACATCGGAAATACAATCGGAACTCCGACGCTATGGACTGATCGTCCCTGTACTGCCGATTGAGGCTGTAGAAATGCTTGCCTAGTGAGGATGCGATGTACGATTATGTGATCGTTGGCGGTGGAATTGTGGGCCTCGCAACAGCCTCGGTACTGACCGCACGGTCTCCTCGCGCCCGCATATTAGTTCTGGAAAAAGAAACAAAATTTGCGCAACATCAGTCCGCTCATAACAGCGGCGTCATTCATTCGGGCATCTACTACAAGCCCGGTAGCCTCAAAGCGACTCTTGCGCAGAGCGGCAATTCATCCATGCGAGAGTTCTGCGAACGGCACGGCGTGGCTTTTAAAATCTGCGGCAAAATCATTGTCGCCACTGAAGATCGTGAGCTTCCGCTTCTAGATGCTTTATATCAGCGCGCCATCGAGAATAATGTTCCCGTTACAAAGCTCACGCGGGAGCAGGTAAACGAATATGAGCCGCACGTTGCGTGTGTGGCCGGCGTTCGCGTCCATTCGACAGGCATCACGAACTATAGCGACGTGTGTCGCGCCCTCACTTGTGATCTGCAGCGTACTGGGGTGGAGTTACGGGTTGCTACCGAGATGTTGCAGAGTGTACCTACGGGCCAGGGCTACCAACTCGAAACAACTTCGGGATCGGTCAGAACCCGATTTCTAATTACATGTGCGGGACTCCATAGCGATCGCGTAAGCACGCGCAGCGGATGGCGCCCTGAGGCGCGCATCATTCCTTTTCGGGGCGAGTTCTATGAACTCAAGCAGGAACGATGCCATTTGGTAAACGGATTGATTTACCCAGTCCCGAACCCCAATTTTCCGTTTCTCGGTGTGCACTTAACCCGTATGATCGACTCCAGTGTTCATGCGGGGCCGAATGCTGTTCTCGCCCTGCAGCGCGAAGGGTATAGCAGGACAAGCTTTGCGTTCAAAGACACGCTGGACACACTGACCTATCCAGGGTTCTGGAAACTGGCCGCGCGCTATTGCCGCGAAGGCCTGGAGGAGATACTCCGCTCAGCGAGTAAGGCACTTTTTGCTCGGAGTCTGCAGCGACTCGTCCCAGAAATCGAGTCCGATGATCTTGTACCTATCCATGCGGGAGTTCGCGCACAAGCGCTTATGGCTGATGGATCTCTCGTAGATGATTTTTTGATTCAGCAGGGTAAGCGCTCTCTCTTTGTTTTGAACGCGCCTTCTCCTGCGGCGACCGCTTCTCTTGAGATAGCGAAGCATATTGCTGCCATGGTTCCCGAGTTGGAAAGTATAACAGTGGCGATGGCTGCCAAGGTGTCCCTTTCGACAGCATAAAAATCCTGCTTCCTGGACGGCGCATATGAGTCGAGCGATGGCAATCCCATCGATATGTTGTAGCCGTCAGGTCAGGAAAATCCAGCTAACAGGTAAATACAATTTACGGGACAGGTATCTAAGAAATATGCGCATTGCAATCTTCGACTACAAGATTATTGCTGCCAATCCTAGCGGAGGCTGTCATCTCACCTTGCTGCGATCGCTCGCACGCGAGCATGAATTCACAGTATTTTCCGTGGAGTTCGAGAATCCCGATCTCACTGCGATCACCTGGGTTCGGGTGCCTGCGCCCACGCGCCCATTGGCGCTGCTCTTTGTTGCCTTTCATCTACTCGCGCCGTGGATGTATTTGCTTCACAGGTTACGCACCGGAAAGAAGTTCGATGTTGTGCAATCTGTAGAAAGCAACTTAGGATTTGGCAGCCTCGTCTATTCCCATTTCTCACACACGACCTATTTGCGCCGCCATTATCAGGTGGGTCGTGGCATCCGAGGCATGTTTCGCTGGCTTGATCATTGGCTTCACGCGCGGATGGAAAACTTTCGATATCCGGCGGCTCAGCTCATTGTTACCCCTTCCGCCGGCTTGGCAGAGGAATTAAAGCACGACTGCAACATTGCGGCCGATAAGGTGAGAGTTATCTCAAACCCTATTGCAATTGACCGCATGAGCCGTCCTGCGGATTTCAATCGCGAGCAATTCCGCGGGGCGTTGGGCCTTTCACCCGCGGACTTTGTTCTTGCGTTTTGCGCACTCGGACAGTTCGAACGTAAAGGATTGCCCCTGATTTTCGAGTCGCTTACCTCTCCCTCTTTAGCAGAAGTTAAATTGCTCGTGGTGGGCGGAGAAGCCGATCTCATTACGCCGTATCAAAAGAGGGCGCACGCGCTGGGAATCGAGAATCGCGTGCGCTTTGTCGGGAAGCAAGCGGATGTGCGTCCTTTTTTCTGGTGTGCAGATGCCTTCGTGCTTCCTTCTGCATATGAGTCGTTCTCACTTGTTACGTATGAGGCGGCGGCGGCGGGGCTCCCCATTCTCGCTCCCCCGCTAAATGGTATTCGTGATTTGCTTCGAGATGGCGAGAACGGTTTTCTTCTCTCCTGCACGGTTGCATCTGTTATCTCTGCACTTACGAAGATCACCTCATTGCCAAAGAGCGATTTGCAGTTAATGGGCGCCAGTGCGAAGCGCGCTGCATCAGGATTTTCAGAGGAGCACTTTGCCGACGGATGGCGAAGCCTCTATCAAGCATGGAATGGTGCATTGGCTGCTCAACAATCGTCTGATAATGACTTTGTTCTAAGGCGAATCTGATCTCGTCTTTTCTTCCTTCTTTGTTTTCCTTGTTTAGCCGGAGGTTCTCGTGTTGACCATTCTCCCTCAGCAAGCCCATCCAGCGAGTAACGCGTCCCTCCCTCCTTTAGTGTCGATCATTATTCCCTGCTATAACTCTGCCGAATTTATCGCCGAAGCGATTGAAAGTGCGCTCGCGCAGACGTATCCGCGTGTGGAAATCCTGGTTATCGACGATGGATCGACGGACGGAAGCGCCGATATTATTGCACGATACCCTGTGCGCAGTTTTCACACTTCGCGAGCGCATGTATCAGCCGCGCGCAATTTTGGTATCCGGGAAAGCCTGGGGCAATATGTCCTTTTTCTCGATTCTGACGACAGACTTCTTCCCAACGCGGTGTCTGCGGGAGTTAACGCCATCTCGATGCGTCCTGACTGCTGCATGACGGCAGGAGGGCATAACCTGATCGCAGAGAACGGAGACCTGCTTCGCACCCGTACCAAGCCTCTTCATACACGCGACGCCTATGCCAGGTTGCTCAAGCATAATTTTATTGAGTGCACTTCTTCTGTGCTGTTCCGCCGTAGCGCGATTATTGACGCGGGAGGGTTCGACATCGATCTCCATGTGTCGGAGGATTACGATATCTATCTGCGCATGGCTCGACAATGTTCCATGTGCCTCCATTCCGAGGTCATCACGGAGTACCGCATCCATGGCAGCAATATCTCTCATAAGTCAGCCATGATGCTCGTTACGACACTCAAGGTTCTCCATAGGCAGCATCGCTATGCATTCACCAGTCTCAAGCGGAGTCTCTGCTATCTCTATGGCACATGGTTTTGGCGCCGCAAATATGGCCGTCAACTCACGCGGGAGCTCGTGACTAATCGGCAGGCCATGCAGAAGGGCAATCCAGATCCGTGGAGAATCCTCCTTCGGGAATATCCAGTAGGTGTGTTGATTGCGCTCGCAAGCCGCCTTTTGCCATTTGCCGCTGCGACGGCGTTGCTTAATAAGGTCAGCGGTGTCAAATACACCGCGCCGACCACGGGATCTATTTCATAGCAATTGGCTGCAGTCGGCTTTATCAAAGCACTGAGGTTGTAGTACGAGGTGAAGGACAATGGCGAGCACTCGGTTGTCGATACTACTCGGTGGCAGATGCGAAGAAAACGGTGCACGATTCCTCGCATCCGACGATGGTCTTGGACCGATGCGCGGTTTTGCCGCTGCGATTGCAACTGAGTTGTTGATCGCGCTTATGTCCGCTGCAGTTATGCTCGCGTTGAAATTTCGCTAAGGTTTCCATCTGACCTAATGTTGTTCGGTTGCTCGATATTCACTACAGAGGATGCCTATGCCTTACTTATCCAATAGCAGGGTTGCAGGAACGGTGAAGAAATATTTGCGCCGAGCGCAGCGCAAGATTGTTCCGAGACGCGGTAAAGCATCACTCATACTGGTCTATCATCGGGTCGCCGAACCCGTTGCAGATCCATGGTCTCTGTGCGTATCTCCCAAAAGATTTGCCGACCAACTTGCGGTTCTCAAAACGATCGCGGATGTGGTTTCGCTCGATACCATCGTTGGGGCTCGCTCCGACGCGGACCTGCCGTCCCGGCCCGTCGCGATCACGTTCGATGACGGCTATGCTGACGTTTTCCACAACGCGGTTCCCGTTCTCGATGGCCTGAAAGCGCCGGCCACTATGTTTGTCACGACCGGGTATCTCGATACAGAGGGTGAAGTATGGTCGGATGAGTTAGCGCGACTCGTCTTGCTGTCAGATCAGGATCCTCTCCGATTGGTGGAGATATTAGGTCTGCCCATCCGTCGAAATTTTGATCTTCAGAAAGAGGCGGAGCCATGGCGTGCATGGGAGGCCCCCCGGAACCTTCGTCAATGGCTTTATCGGGAACTTTATGATCGTCTTCTCAATGCCGCAGAGAACCGGCGGGCGGACGTACTTGCCGTGGTTCGTAGTTGGTGTGGAGGTTGGCCACACTCGGTAAGCCCGGCACGATTTCTTACGTCGGACGAATTGATCCGGATGGCCTCAAACCCTTGGATTCAAATTGGTGCCCATACCGTATCGCATCCTGTGCTGGCCAAGATTCAGCGGGAGAAGCAGGCTCAGGAAGTTACATCCAGTCGACGGTCTTTACAGAAGCTGACGGGGAAAGAAGTTCAGACGTTTGCCTATCCCTATGGGAAGAAAAATCATTTTAATACGGATACGATCAGTGCCATTCGCTCGGCAGGTTTCCATTGCGGCTGCGCAAACTACGGTCGTCCGGTCACACGAACCACAAGCCGCTGGGCGTTGCCGAGATATCAGGTTCTCAATTGGCAGGCGGATTTTTTTGCAAGGGAGATCACACGATGGTATCAGGACTAATGTCGGAAGTGCGGTCTGCTCGTGCTGGAGCGCACGGTTCCTTGCCTGCTCTGCTACCTATGCTTTTGCTGAGGCCATTGCCTATTAATCCGTCGGTGTCGGTTCTTATTACCAGTTACAACTACGGCCACTATCTTGCGCAAGCAATCGAGAGCGCGCTTGCGCAGTCTTACCGGCCCATGGAGGTCATTGTTGCCGACGATGGATCGGAAGACGATTCATGCGAAATTGTCGAGAGCTACATGCATCGCGGAGAACCAGTCAAGCTGCATCGCGGGCAGCATCAAGGCATGGCCGGCAGCCTGAATGCCGCATTCGCACTTTGTTCGGGAGACATTGTCTGCTTGCTTGACGCCGACGACTACTTTTTGCCTGGAAAGATAGAGGCCATTGTTACGGCCTTTCGGGAGCAACCTGAGGCCGGCTTCGCGGTACATCGCGCCCGGATGATTAACCAGCATAACCAGCCGCGCGGGATTTACCCTCTGTTTCGGGCTCTTCCACAGGGAGATTGCTCCGAGGCTACCTTACAGAGTGCCGGTGTGCTCATGGGACTGCCGCCCACATCGAATCTTTCGCTACGGCACGAAGTGGCGTGGCGGATTTTTCCAATTCCCAAAAGCTTTTCGGGTTATGCCGAACAGATGATCCATAGGATGGCCCCGTTGCTGACTTCATTGTGCGCCGTGGATGAGCCGCTTTCCGTGTGGAGACTTCATGAGCGCAACGATGGTAACTCTGCGCGAGTGGCACCTCAACGACTGGCGCGAGAGATGTCTTACATGCAGCAATTGTGGTCCGAGCAGAAGGGCTATCTGCTGAGGCAGGATGCAGAATTGGCGAAACGGCTTCCTGCACTCGACAGCAATCCGCTGTATATGAGCATGCGTTATATGTGGCTCAAATTGACGGGAGACAGGAAGGCCCGACAATGCCACGCAATATTATGCGCGATGCTGGAGCCGAAGCATTCGCCAGCCAATCTGTTCTGGAAGTATTCTCTTGCGCTTCCACGCCCGGTATTTCAAAAATGCGTTGACCTATTGCAAACCCAAAGTATTTGGAAGGAATGGATGGCGCGTACCTATCGCCGACTCAAAACATCCTGCGTCCCCTATTGAGCGTAAGTCAACTTAACCACGCAACCTTATTTACGATGAAGCGAATCGCAACGGGGGGATCGTTGTACCGCTTTGTAGACAATCACCGATACTCACAACACTGGGGGGATTCTTATGGATATTCTGGGGCATGTTAAAGAAGTTGCCGCCACACCGTTTTATCGTCGGCGCCCGATGGCGTCATTGCGGTACAGCTACGCGAAGTGGAAGTTCCTGCTGAACAGAATCTATACACCGGGAGAATTTCTTGAGGGACTGGGGGTATCTGCTCAAGTCGCGTTGAGTGGATATGCCCGGTGGCGTCCGCTGCTTGAAGATGTCGTGCGGAGCGTCAAGGAGAAGCAGGGCCATCAGGGCGGCGTCAGCATCGAAGACGGAATGGTCCTGTTCGGAATTGTTCGTGCCATGCAGCCCGAGTATGTGATCGAGACGGGCGTAGCTGCCGGCGTGTCAAACTCATTCATCAACGCAGCACTGCTTGAGAATGGGCATGGAACGCTTTATTCCATCGAGCTTCCTCCGGCGCAGAGCGGCGCTGGAAGGCATGAAGATGGCGGCGTGTTTGCGTGGCCCAATACCGGTGTGGGCTGGGCCGTTCCTCCTGAGATCCGCAATGCCATTGGGGACCGCAATATACTCATCCTCGAAGACGTACGTAAGGCGCTTCCGAAGTTATTGGAAACCTTGCCGCAGGTCGACATCTTCTTTCACGATGACCTTCATACTCCCGATCACATGCTGTGGGAATATGAACTGGTGTGGCCGCACCTACGCACAAGCGGCGTGTTGTTGTCGGACGATTCTAACTTCTCATGGATTCAGTTTTGCCGCGATCGCCAAGTAAAGGATGGCCACTACAGAAACATGCAAAGGCTAACTGCTGTTCTAAAACCGTAGGCGGCGCAGGCCAAGCGTCGGAGAGTTCGCAGTTGGGCGGACTCTCCAGGAACGCCACCAAGAATGTCTGCGTCGTTTTCTTTCGCCCCCTCTCAAAAATCACGGATTCGTCTTTGACGTCTCGTTCCTCTGGACAGAGCAAAGATCTGGCGGAGATTAGGTGGGAAAGGTAACATCCATGACGAAGGCGTAAAAACGGCTACATCCGTTCGTAGCAGGGCACATACGACACAAGAGAGAGGCACAGATATCGGCTGATAGTTACAGTAGTTTGCACTTCCTAGTGACAAGAGCCAATAGAGATGATTACTTCGGATAACTTGCTGCGGGTCATGAAGTTGCATTGTGCGCGCTACCTGTTTGATCCGATGCTATACTCGGGGCAATATAGGTAGTTGATTGCAGTCCCCTGCAAGTTATTTTGGGCCCTCACTCGTGACCGAGTTGTTGGTTATTCATTGTCTTTGGACGTCCCCTGGAGGAGCGTTGGGCCATGGAGCAAAAAATTCTGAATGGTTGGAAAGAAATTAGTACCCACCTCGAACGAGGTGTGCGGACAGCGCAACGCTGGGAACTGCAATTCGGTATGCCGGTTCACAGGCCTGCCAGCAAGCGCAGAACAGCGGTAGTTGCCCTTGCAGATGAGCTGGATACATGGCTTGTCAAAAACAGATCGAAACTAGGCGATATGCCGGAGAATGGTAGCAGCGATGTTGGTCAGGACTACCTGAAGGAGAGTCTGCTTCGCTTGGAGGCCGAGACAAAAGAACTCGCGGCCAGGCTATGGCAGCTTGAAATGAATCTTCACGATGCCGGGCGAGCAGTGCCGCGGCATCTACCAAGAGAGAATCACGACAGGCATCGAGCAAGCCACTGGAGCAATCGATAGATTCGGCACATCCCTATTAATTAGGTTGCGCACGGGCCATCGAGAGTAATGTAAAGAGTCATTCGAGAGAATGAAGCCTGGCATTTTGCCGGGCTCTTTTTATCTGGATATAAGTATCTTTCTCAAAAAATCTCCGTACGCATGACAGAGCGCGCGACGGTTCCGTGATAGCCGGCGGCGTAGCCTGCCTGCCTGGTTTGCGGTCATCCTCACCGGATGTTCTGCACGGCCCACCATAAGTAATTCCAGAATCCTCAATCCAAGATAGGCGCTAATCCATTCGAGGTTTATAAATGCGAATTCTGATTGTGCATAACCGCTACCAGCAAAAGGGCGGCGAAGACAGCGTTGTTCAAGCTGAAGCCGGATTACTTCGCAACAGAGGGCACGAGATCGAGATCTTTGAAGAAAGCAATGATTCCATTGTTGGTAAGAGCGAAGCTCTTGAAGCTGCATTGCGTTGCGTGTACTCGCTTGAAACGCGACGGGAAGTAAGAGCGCGGCTGCGGGGATTCCAGCCAGATCTGGTCCATGTACATAATTTTTTCCCGAAGTTATCTCCGTCGGTCCATTACGCGTGTCATCGGACCGCCATTCCGTTAGTTCAAACTTTGCATAACTATCGGTTGCTTTGTCCTGCGGCAACTCTTCTGCGCGATGGCAAAGTATGTGAAGACTGCATGGGCAAGGTCATTCCATGGCCTGCTGTACAACATGGTTGCTATCGTCAAAGCCGTACAGCGAGCGCAGCGGTTGCCAATATGTTATTTGCCCACCGCGCTGTTGCGACATGGACCCGCACGGTGAGCCGCTTCATTGCGCTGACAGAGTTCGCCAGGCAGAAATTCATAGCGGGGGGGCTGCCCGCACACAAGATCGTCGTCAAGCCAAACTTTGTTACCTCCAGCCCGGCAAGGGAAGAGGGCCATGATGGCTATGTTCTTTTTGTCGGGCGGCTCTCTGCTGAAAAAGGAATCGACACGCTTCTTGAGGCATGGGCGCGTCTCAAGACGAAGCGGCCACTCAAGATAGTGGGTGAAGGGCCGTTGGCTTCGAAAGTACAAGAGGCGGCTTTCAGAAACCCTTGTATTGAATGGTTAGGATGGCGCGGTGCGGAGGAAGTGTCTCGCTTAATGGCTAGAGCGGCATTCCTTGTCTTTCCGTCGGTGTGGTACGAAGGCTTTCCGCTGGTGCTTGCAGAAGCTTTTGCGGCTGGCCTTCCGGTAATTGCGTCGCGTCTCGGCGCGATGGCCGAAGTGGTGACGGACAGAAAGGCGGGGCTGCTGTTTACCCCGGGACGGCCGGAAGAACTGGCCAGCATGGTCGAGTGGGCTTTTACGAATCCTATCGAGGTGGAAAGGATGCGGAGCTATGCGCGATCTGAATATGAAAATAAATATACGGCTGAATCCAATTATGCGATGCTGTCGGAAATCTACCGATCGGCCTGCGATATGCCGCAAGTCAATGTGCAGCCGAGGCCGCAGGAAGCCATTGTGTAGTTCAAACCTAGTGCACTTGGATAGTGTCCGCGCCTATTTATTATTTTGGCTGCCCTGCACAACTGCCGGGGCATGAACGATTCCGTTTGCATATTCCGGTGACTGCTTGAAAATAGCCGGGGACCCGACATTAGAGCGGTGACTCATCACTTACTTAGCCGGACGACCTGATAGAGAATAGCGTGGCAGGAGCGCCGGTGCCGCGTCATTATTTTAGCTTGGCACGGACGCCACCACTTATCGATCTAATAAGCTAATGCAACGCCGTCAGCGCGCATTTCACTCGCCGCCGCGTAGACGCGATCCGCGCCCTGCCTGCGGTTTTCGATGCATTCATAGCGGCCAAATCCGCCATCGCTCTCCCCCATCGGCCAGCCCATCGCGATAAGTGCCTTACGCGTTTCGACAGGCACGCCGGCCTCAAGTCGAACAATGCCACGCGACGTAAGATTGGGCGAGTCCTCACCCATGCTTTGTGAAGAGCCTTCGTGGTGCCACCGCGGACTGTCGCCGGCGGCTTGCACATCGAGTCCGTAATCCACGCGATTCACGATGATCTGCGTCTGCCCTTGCGGCTGCATATCGCCGCCCATGACGCCGAATGCGAGCCATGGCACGCCATCTTTCGAAGCGAAGCCGGGAATGATTGTCTGGAAGGGGCGCTTGCCCGGTGCGTAGATGTTCGGGTGCCCATCTTGCAACGAGAAAAGTTCGCCGCGATCCTGGAACATGAATCCTAGCCCATCGGCCACCAGTCCCGAACCCATTCCGCGGAAGTTCGACTGAATCATCGACACCATCATTCCGTCCTGATCGGCGGTAGAGAAGTACGTGGTGTCCCCATGGCTTGGCGCTTGCCCGGGATACACGGGTTCTAGAATGCGATCGAGACGAATCAGTTTGGCGCGCTCCTGCGCATAGTCCTTTGAGTTAAGCCACTCGGTGGGGATTTTGGCGAAATGCGGATCGGCGTAGAAGCGGGCACGGTCCTCATAGGCGAGGCGTTTGGCTTCAATCTGTACATGCAGCGATTGCGGTGACTGAAAGCCAAACTCGCGCAGATCGAATTGCTCAATGATATTGAGCATCTGCAGCGTTGCAAGCCCTTGCGTATTGGCTCCCATCGCGTAGACATCGACGCCGCGGTACTTACTGACAAGAGGTTCCACCCACTCGGCGCGATGCTCGTGCAGGTCTTCTTGCGAAAGCCAGCCGCCGATACGTTTGAAATAAGCGTCGATGGTTTTGGCGATAGGACCGTCGTAGAAGGCATCGCGGCCTCCTTCGGCGACCATGCGATAAGTGCGTGCCAAGTCTGGGTTGCGGCGTACATCATATTCGTTGGGAGCTACGCCACCCGGTGTGTAAGTCTGCACTGCATTGGCTGTTTCTTCCACGCCCGACCCCGGACGCAGAAAGGCAGCCATGTTGCGCTTGAGGTACCATCCTATGATCTGCGGAACCGGCGCGCCGGCCTGACAGTAATGAATAGCGGGCTCGAACAACTCGGCCCACTTCAGCTTTCCGTAACGCTGGTGCAGTGTCCACCAGCCATCGAGTGCGCCAGGCGTTGAAACGGTAACAGCGCCGAGTTTGGGCAGCACACCGTTCCGTGCGCGTGAGCGAGCCGTGGCAAGCGACAGCGACTTCGGAGAGCGGCCAGAGCTCGCCATTCCCGCGAGCTTGCCCACCTTGGGATCCCAGACGAATGCATAGCAATCGCCGCCGAGGCCCGCGCTCACAGGCTCGACAAAGCCGAGAACGGCATTGGCTGCAATCGCTGCGTCCACGGCGGAGCCGCCACGTTTGAGCATTTCAATGGCTGCTTGCGTAGCGAGTGGATGGGCCGTGCCTACTGCGCCGGAGCAGCCAACCGCTGCAGAGCGCGAACTAAAGCTGGCGCCGGATGGCCGGTCGCCCGCATGAACGTCAGGGCGCGTGAATCGTTCGCTGCCTGAAGCCTGAAACTTGGGGAGGTTGGCAGGCAAGCCTTCGCTCGCACTGCTCGGGGCAAGGCCGCTATTTTGGCTTTGCGCGGAGATCGTGGCTCCCGCTGCAGCCAGTGGCATTGTTGCTAGAAACGTACGGCGACGCATAGATATCTCCCGTCATTTTTTAGGATGAAATCAGTTTTGATTCGTGCTGTTTATAGCTGTGTCCGGCAGGCTCTATAACATTGCATTGGTGCCTTCTTGCGAAAGGCTTTCCAACTCTGCGGCGCGCAAAGAGTTCAGCAGGGTATCGCGGACAAATACGATATGATCGCGCATTGCCTCCTGGGCAAGCTGTCGCCGCCCTTCTTTCAACGCGAGGTAGATTCGGCTGTGGCTTTTCGGGGCAGTGGTGGCGGAGAGAGCATAGGTCTTCGATCGGCACAGAACGCTCTTCTGGTTGACGTTCTCAACCATCCGGCAGAGCTCGTCATTGCCGGTAGCGGCGGCGATAAAGTTGTGAAAGCGAATGTCCTCTTCGACGTGAGCCATCATGTCGCCCACTTCGAGATTCTTCCTAGTGCGGGCAATGCTCTCGGCAAGATCCGTCAGAAGGCTGGGCGTGATCTGTGCCATCCCAACGGCGTGCACTTCAAGCACCTCGCGGACACCATATAGGTCGCACGCCTCCTTCAGTGAAAACTTGCGGACATACGCGCCGCGGCGAGGCTCGATAAGAACCAGGCCGTCGCTCTCCAGACGGTTAAGCGCCTCACGCACCGGCGACTTGCTGATGCCGAGCTGCGTAGCGAGGGATTCTTCGGTCAGCTTCGTCCCTTCCCTCAGGGAACCTTCCAGAATGTATTGCTTGACGTGTAAGTACGCAAGCTCGGTCAGGTTGGGATATTTGGGAATTTTCAGCATGGCGCGATCTGCAGGAATTCTACACGAAGCCGCCGTTTACCCGTTGCCAAATAGGGTATACATAAAACCGACGTGCGGCTCGGAGTTATAGTTTTGCTGAAGTTAGTTATAGATTTTCTGCCCACTGTTTCACACTTCACACTCAGGGGATAACTCAGCAAGAGTGGCATTGGGTTGGTTGAAGCCATCTGGATGTTCACGATCCCGGCGATGCCTCGGCTGGCAGTTTCGCAACGGACCGTTACCCGGACGCACTGCGTTCGCTGCCCTCTATGACCGCCCGCGAGACGGATACAGAGGCAGCGAAAGACGTCACGAAGGCTGCCGCGCGTCGTTTTTGGAGCGATTACCTGCCTCGTATACTCAATATAAAGATATGGCTACTCGACTCGACAAAATTCTAGCGACAACCCGAGCGACGGTAACGGCTGCCAAGGCATCCATTTCTGTCGCGCAATTGGAGCAGCAAGCAGCCCGGCATCAACCGCGCGGGTGGGCTGCGGCATTGCGCCGGCAAGCGGCCTTAGGCCCAGCGGTGATTGCCGAGATCAAGAAAGCCTCGCCATCCAAAGGGCTGATCCGCGCGGATTTCGACGTTGCCTGGCTGGCGGAGCGCTACCAAGCCGGCGGAGCGGCCGCGCTTTCGGTGCTGACCGACGAGCCGTACTTTCAAGGCAGCCTGCGCAATCTGGAACTGGCTTCGGCGACAGCGGTTTTGCCCTGCCTTCGCAAAGACTTTACGGTGGACGAGTACCAGATTGTCGAAGCCCGCGCACACAGCGCAGACGCCATTCTTCTGATTGTCGCAGCTCTCACCGATGCTGAGTTGAAACAATTTGCCGCTGTGGCGCACAGCTTTTCGCTCGATGTGCTGGTCGAGGTGCACACAGGCGACGAGCTTGACCGTGTGCTCGACTCGCTCGGCGAAACCGGTGCCGATGCGATCGGCGTGAACAACCGCAATCTCAAGACCTTCGACGTTCGGCTTGAGACTTCGCTCGAACTCGCAGCCCGCATTCCGGCGAGTGCCGTGCGCGTTGCAGAGAGCGGCATCTCCAGTTCGAGCGACGTAGCTCGTCTCCGCTCGGCGGGATTCGATGCCTTCCTTATCGGCGAGAGCCTGATGCGCCAGCCCGATCCTGGCCAGGCTTTGGAGGCGTTGATTGCGGGCGCCATGGTTACTCCATGACCGCGCTCTCATCCTTCGGCGTCGCGCCTTTGTGGGTCAAAATCTGCGCCAATACCTCACTTGAGGATGCGCAGTTAGCCGCCGCCGCCGGCGCCGATGCGGTTGGCTTCGTGTTTGCACCCAGCCCCCGCCGCGTAACTGCGCCCCAAGTAGCAGCCATCGTGCCCTATCTGCCGGCAGCCCTGGAAAAAATCGGTGTCTTCGTGGATGCGACGCTCGACGAAATTGTTTCAACCGTGCGCACCTGCGGCCTGACCGGTGTGCAACTGCATTCCGAGGCCAGCCCAGAGTTGTCGGCGATGCTGCGCGAACTTCTAGGCCCAAAATTGCGCATCCTCCGCGTCGTTCATTTCGGCGCGGGCGCAGCCGAACAGGCGATTGCCGCCAATCAGGATCCCAACGTGGATGCCATTTTGATCGACTCGCGCACGGCGACCGCCGTTGGTGGCACCGGGGTCGCTTTCGATTGGACCGAAGCTCGGCAGACCGTTTTTGGGGCCCACGGCAAATTCAAATTGATCGCCGCCGGTGGACTATCCGCCGCCAACGTAGCGGAGGCTATCGCGACCCTCCGTCCCTTTGGCGTGGACGTGGCTTCGGGGGTCGAATTGGCTCCGGGCCGCAAGGACCCTGCCAAGGTGCTGGCCTTCGTTGCCAACGCGCGCGCCGCAGTCCGCGAATAGACAGCCAGATATTTCTTGAGTCTGAACCTATTAAAATCTCCGGATTATGCGAAATCTTGTATAATTTGGCGGTGAGCAAAACCGCGAAGCCTATCGAGTTTCGGGGAAGTGCGCTTGCCGACTTATGCAGGTTTCCCGTTGCTGTGCGGCGGGAGGCGGGTTACCAACTTTATCAGGTGCAGGAAGGCGGCGATGCCGACGACTGGAAACCTGTCAATACAGTGGGCCCCGGCGTAAGGGAGATACGGATTCGCGAGAAGGACGGAGCGTTCCGGGTGATCTATGTTGCCAAATTTGCCGATGCGATCTATGTATTGCATTGTTTTCAAAAGAAGACCCAGAAGACCAGCGCCGTGGCACTCGCGCTTGCCACGCAACGTTATCGAGATTTGCTACAGGAGTTGAATTCATGACCCCAAATCGTTACCAGAGCGTGTGGGACGCGATCGAGGACTCTCCGGCCCGTGCTGAAAATCTCAAGCTGCGGTCCTCGCTAATGCTGGTCCTCAAACGTCATATTGAGAACGAAGGGTTGAGCCAGACCGAGGCGGCCAAGACTTTTGGCGTCACGCAGCCCCGTATTTCCAACCTGATGCGCGGCAAAATCGAATTATTCGGCTTGGATATGCTCGTGAATATGCTCGCGGCTGCTGGGCTTCGGGTGACCTTGCGGGTCAAGAAAGCAGCGTAGCCGGGTCTGTGCATCAAATGGCGGGCCTTGTCCGTCTTCCGGGTGTTCTTACGCTCCTCCTTGTACACTAAAAAGTTACGTATTCTCTCGGGCAAGTGTGCAGGAGGCCCTAATGGCATCGGTGATTCTTCCAGCGGCTCCATCCGAGTCGCGGCCTGGACGGTTCGGCATCTACGGTGGACGGTATGTCCCGGAGACGCTCATGGCTGCGCTCGTCGAACTGGAACACGAGTACGAGGTGGCCAAGGCCGACGCGGCTTTCCAAGCCGAGTTGACGCTGCTGCTGAACGACTTTGCCGGGCGGCCGACGCCGCTCTATTTCGCCAAGCGGCTCACGGAACAGCTCGGCGGGGCAAAAATCTACCTCAAGCGGGAAGACCTGCTCCACACCGGCGCCCACAAAATCAATAATGCTCTGGGCCAGGGCCTGCTTGCCAAGCGCATGGGCAAGCACCGCATCATCGCCGAAACTGGGGCCGGCCAGCACGGCGTGGCCACGGCGACCGTGTGCGCGCTGCTGGGCATGGAGTGCGTAATCTACATGGGCGATGTGGACATGGCCCGCCAGGAGCTGAACGTTCTCCGCATGAGGCTGCTCGGCGCCGAGGTGCGCGGCGTCTCTTCGGGCGCCAAGACGCTCAAAGACGCCATCAGCGAGGCGATGCGGGACTGGGTCACCAACGTCCGTACGACCCATTACCTGCTGGGCAGCGCTCTTGGAGCGCACCCTTATCCCACCATGGTTCGCGACTTTCAACGGATTATCAGTATTGAGATGAAGCAGCAGATCCTCGAAAAAGAGGGCCGGCTGCCTACCGCCGTCATTGCCTGCGTAGGCGGCGGGTCTAATGCTATTGGAGCCTTTTACGAATTCATCCCCGACCGCCAGGTGCGGCTCATCGGGGTTGAGGCCGGCGGTCGCGGAACTGCGTTGGGTGAGCACGCAGCCCGCTTCAGCGGTGGTGTTCCAGGCGTCCTGCAAGGCACTTTTTCCTATGTATTGCAGGATGAAAACGGCCAGATCGCGCAAACTCACTCGGTTTCCGCAGGCCTCGATTATGCTTCCATCGGTCCCGAGCACGCCGCGTTGCACGATTCGGGGCGGGCCGAGTACGTGTCGCAGGATGACAAATCAGCTCTCGATGCGGTCGTGAAACTGGCCCGCACCGAGGGAATATTGCCCGCTCTTGAGAGCGCACACGCCGTTGCAGAGGCCTTGCGCCTTGCTCCCACCATGCCCGCGCGTGACATACTGGTGGTGAACCTCTCTGGACGCGGCGACAAAGACATGGGCATCCTGGCTCAGGAGCTACATATTCAGGGAGCGTAACCGCGAATTCCGATGGCGATCCAATTTGCACAAAAACCCGGGTTGGTGGTGTATCTGACGGCCGGGGATCCGACTCTGGAGGCCACGCGCTCTGTCGCGATTGCGGCCATCGATGCGGGTGCCGACGTGATTGAGCTGGGAGTGCCTTTCAGCGATCCACTTGCCGACGGACCTATTATTCAGCGTGCCAGCGAGCGCGCCCTGGCGCACAATACACGGCTCAAAGATGTGTTGGCGCTGGCAGCGGAAATTCGCGCCGCCCGGCCTTCCGCAGGGCTGGTTATCTTCAGTTATCTCAATCCCATATTGCGCTATGGCCTCACCAGGTTTGCCGACGATGCGGCGGCCTCCGGTGCGGATGGCGTGCTGATTACCGACATGATCGTCGAAGAGGCGGATGCGTATCTGGCCGAGATGGAGCGCGTAAAGCTGGCGCCCATTTTTCTGGCTGCACCCACCAGTCCCGATGACCGGCTTGAGGCCATCGCCACCCATTCCAAGGGATTCATCTATGCCATTTCGCGCGTCGGCATTACCGGCAAGCAGCAGAGCATGACATCCGATGCAGCCGCCCTCGTGGCGCGCATCCGGCGATGGACCGAGCTGCCGATAGCCGTGGGGTTCGGCATTTCCAATGCGAATCACGTTGCCCAGGTGGCGGAGTTCGCAGATGCCGCGGTGATTGGCAGCGCGATAGTGGAGTTGATCGAACGGTCAACCCCCGAGACGGCGCCCGGTGCAGTGGCTCGATTTATCAAGGGCCTCCGCCAACCGGTTACGGCGCTGGCCCGGTAACGACACCCCGCTGGCTGCGGCGTTCGCGCCGCAGGAGCTTTGTCGCAGAAACAGTCTGAACATGCGATTGACTCTGGGACAACGCTCGATGGTATTCAACTCTTGTTCCCATGCTCTCGGATCGCTGGGCACCCCCAACGGAGCGCCCCTCCCGGAGCAACACGAGGATGGAATGACGCTGGAAGAATTGCGGAATCGAATCGATGCACTGGACCGCCAGCTAGTTGAACTGCTGAGCGAGCGGGCTCGCGCCGCACTATTGATCGGCCACCTCAAGGCCGCCACCTCGCTCCCGGTTTATGAGCCGGGGCGCGAAAAGGTGATTCATGCCAACGTGCGCGCAGCTAATAAGGGACCCTTGCCAGACATCGAGCTTACGCATATCTACGAGCGCATCATCGACGTGATGCGAGCCCTGCAGAGCAATGAGTTGGCATCGGAGAGGAACGCCCAGGCGATTACATCGGGGTCCCCAGCGACGGGTTCTGGTCGTGGGGGTGATTCGTCGGGCCATGGCACGGGCGCAAAGACGCCGGAGACTGGGAACGCGCAATGATCGTAGCGATGCAAGAGAATGCCACCGAAGAGCAGATCGACGCAGTGATCGATGCCATGGTGGAAGCAGGAGTCAACGTTCATCGAACCACAGGGGCAACCCAGAGCATTTTGGCCGGGGTTGGGCCCACCGCCAGCCTGGATTTGAGGCAGTTCGAACTGCTCGCAGGCGTGCTTTATGTCCATCGCATCAGCTCGCCCTATAAGCTGGCTGGCCGTGGTTTTCGCCCTGAAGGCACCGTGGTGGAGTTTGGGAACGGCGTCAAGCTGGGCGGCGAGCAGGTGATCGTCATGGCCGGGCCGTGTTCCATCGAGAACCGCGCCCAAATTTTCGAAACCGCCAAGCGCGTCAAAGCTGCCGGCGGCAGCTTTCTGCGCGGAGGAGCCTTCAAGCCCCGCAGTTCGCCATACGCCTTCCAGGGCATGGGCATTCCTGGACTGGAGCTCATGCGCGAAGCGGCGGATGCGCACGGACTGCTTGTGGTCAGCGAAGTGATGGAGATTTCGCAGATCGAGCCCATGCTGCCGCTCGTCGATTGCTTCCAGGTTGGCGCCCGTAACATGCAGAATTTCAATCTGTTGCGCGAGCTTGGCCAGGCCCGCAAGCCGGTGCTCCTCAAGCGCGGCATCGCCGGCACCATTGAGGAACTGCTGTTGTCGAGCGAATACATCTTGTCCGGCGGCAACTACGATGTGATCCTCTGCGAGCGCGGCATTCGCACCTATGAAACGGCTACCCGCAACACGATGGACATCTCCGCCATTCCGGTGGTGCACAAGCTGTCGCATCTGCCGATCGTGGCCGATCCCTCGCATGGCACCGGCCGTCGCGCCATGGTCGCTCCCATGGCGCGGGCTGCCGTGGCGGCGGGTGCCGACGCCATTATTGTCGAGGTGCATCCCAACGCCGACAAGGCCGCCTCCGACGCGGCACAAACCCTGTTCCTCGAACAGTTCGACAAACTGATGGGCGAGTTGCGCGTGATTGCCGAGGCAGTTGGACGAACGTTGTAGCATCTTGCTTTGAGAAGGTATGGATGTTTTGAAACGGCGCGGCTTTGGTCGCGCCGTAAATGCAATAACCTACGAACAGGCTTGAGACCCGTGGGAATTCCAGCCAATAGCAAACCGATTCCCGAAGGAAGGGAACTAGCATGATCGAGCGAATCGCCATCTTGGGCACGGGACTGCTAGGTACATCGGTGGGACTGGCTCTTCGCGCGGCTGGCTTTCGCGGTTCGATTGTCGGTTGGGACAAGGACCCGGCCCAGGCGCAGATCGCGCTGGCTTTCGGCGCTCTCGACTCGGTTGCCGCCGAGGCTCTGCAAGCTGCTCATGCGAGCCAGCTCACCCTGCTGGCTGTTCCCGTTTACGCCACCCTCGATTGGATGGAGCAACTTGCCTGCGTGCTCGGTTCCGACCATCTGGTCACCGATGTGGGCAGCACCAAGGCGCAGATTTCCACGGCGGCGGCCCGGCTTTTCAACCGCGTGGACCGCGCAGCTTTCCTGCCCGGACATCCGATGGCAGGCAAGGAACTTGGCGGTGCGGCCAACGCCGACGCGGAGATGTTTCGCGGGGCGGTCTGGCTGTTTACCGACGATCCGGGCTGGGACCAGGGCTGGCAGCGTTCTCCGCACTCCGCGGCCTTGGTCGAGGGTTGGCGTGAATGGGTTACGGCTTTCGGAGCAAAGATCCTCGATCTCGATCCTGCGCGCCACGATGAAATGGTGGCTTGGGTCAGTCATCTGCCCCAGTTCGTAGCCACCGCTCTCAGCGCATTGCTTGAAGAGCAGATAGGCGAAGCGCCAGATTTAAAAGGGATTGGCGGCCGAGGCTTGCGCGAGATGACCCGCCTGGGAGCGAGTCCTTATTCGATGTGGCGCGACATTGCCTACACCAATACCGTGGCCATCGAATCCGCACTGCACGCCCTGGAGCAGCGACTTGCCCACATCCGCGAAAATCTGCGCACTCCTGCGCTTCGCGATGAATTTGAGCAAGCCAATCGTTTTCGCCGCGGCTAGAGCATTTTCTTTGGTGGACTTTCGGAACACCGAACGGCTTTTCCTTGAGGAAAGCTACTTTAGAGCGTGTTTTCGGTTTATATCCCGTTTGAAAATCTATGAAGATCGCACGCGGGCCGGCATTCCGGCGAGGAATGCCGGCTGGCTTATTCGTCTTCTTCCAGACCCGCTGCCTCATCCGGAAAAACCGGCAGAGGTAATGCGTCTTTGGTCGGATCCAAGGTGTTGAAGCCTTCTGCTTTGGCGGCGTCGAGCATCTGGGACGAGGCGGAGACAAAAACGATCTCCGTGCCTTGAAACATTTCGCGGGCTACGATGGCTGCGCCCAGTTGCAGAGCGTCGGGCCAGCGCAGGTGGCTGCGATCGATCAGTTGCCGCGCTGCCTCAAGGACCGCCGGATTCAGGGGCTCCTGGACCATGCGTGCCGCTTCCAGGCGCAAGATTTCGAGTGCCGCCGAAGCGTTTTCCTGAGAAATATCGCCGCTCCGCTCGCGTCTTCGCAGAGCCGCGTACACCTCCAGCGGGGCAGAGGCGGCGATCAGCTTCCGGTTATCCTCGGTGGACTCCATCAGCCGGATCAGCGTATCGGTTCCGGCTTCCTGCACAAACAGCTTCGCAAAAGCTGTCGACTCCAGGAAGTAGCAATTCACATGTTCCCCCGTTCCACTTCGATCGCCTCGGCGATGGACTCGCCGGTCAAAGCCACCGGATGGAAGCGCTGTGCCTCCTCGGGAATGCCCGCTTCAGCCCGGTTGAGCCGGATCGTGGTGGTCGGGTAGGCCGGGGTCTTGGGATTGGCAATCTTGCTGGTCAGCACGACACCGCGCTGGATCGCCTCGGCCAACACTGCCTGACGCGACTCCGGGTGTTGATTCCAGCGGAAGGCCTTGCGCGGCAGAAAGGAATCGCGGAACCACTTGAGAGCGATAAAGGCATGACCGCCCCGCTCGGCCTCGGCCAGAGCGGCGCATAGCTCTTTGACCCGGGCATCCATGTCGGCGGGAATGACGGCTTCCTGGCTGTCATCCTCTTCGTCCTCGCTTGGCTCGATGGCCTGCCGGGCTACGCGTGCCGGCCGGGGCAAAACCTCGCCGTCCCCGATGCGCTCGAAATAGATGCGCACTTCATCTTCTTCGGGCGACCATGCATCCGCGGTCGCGTTGCGGCGCTTGCTGCGGCCGCTTTCACTACAAAGCTCGACGATTGCCTGATATCCGGGAGGCGCCAGAAAAGATAATGCCCGGGCCAGGCCGGGGTCTGACGAAAATGCTAACTCGTTCAAAGCTTCTTCAATAATTTCTTCGGCGTCCGGAATACTGAGATGGCTCACATCTACGCCGTTTTGCGCGGCTTTTGTCGATTTCATATTCATTCTCCATATGCCGCACCTTTCGCAGGTCGCCGCAGCAACGGGTCTCCGGCGGCTCGCTGGCCGAGGTCCGGAACTTCGTTGCACACTGCGAGAAACGAAAGGAACAGCCTTAGTCCTAAAATTGCGCTATCGATGGGATAATCCCCTGTCCCCACCCCTAAAGTGGCAAAACACCCGCCTATAAGGCCCCATTACCTTAACCAGCATTACGGGCAGCTATTGCCCAACTCCTACACGGTTACTGCCTATGATTCTTCGATTCCGCTTCCTTTGTCTGGATTCGGCAAAGTCGGTGCGGACTATATAGCACTTCCCAAATTAGGTGTAAGGCGGCTCTGCCTTGCAGCGGCCTGCTCCCAGATCACACGCCACTATCGGTTTCTACGTCTTGCCTTACAGGAATTCAAGAACTTCTTAGTTAATCCCCAGATCGAGCTATACATCCAGAAGTGTAACCGATTATGAGCGTACCGTTTAGGAAAATAATGCGTCGCTCGCCTCTCCCTTTTCCGCCCTCCCGTTTTCGGTTAAACGCCGGAATTCGGAAATCTCTATTCCGCTTTATGAAAAAGATGTTGCGCAGCGCCGGCATTTTATTTACCACATGATCTACGTACAATAGGAGCTATGCGCCGTTGTTTGCCGTTACTGTTGTTCGGGGTATTGGCCGCAACCGGATTGCACGCCGATGCTCCCGCCTTCGATCTGACCGGCCCGAAAGTGGATGTCCGTGTGAAGCGCGGGGATTTGACCCTTCCGATCGCCGAGGTGCCCAATCTGCTGCCCGGGGATCGGCTTTGGATTCACCCCGACCTGCCCGAGAGCCAATCCGAGCATTTTGTCCTGGTCGTCGCTTTCCTGCGCGGGGCCACGAATCCGCCGCCCAGCGACTGGTTTACCCGCGTGGAAACCTGGGCTCGTCAGCCGCGCAGCGAAGGCATCTTTGTCACCGTGCCCAAAGAGGCACAGCAGGCGCTCATCTTTCTCGCTCCGGAGACAGGGGGCGACTTCAGCACCCTCAAGAAGGCCGTCCATGACCGGCCCGGCGCGTTCGTCCGCGCCACCCAGGACCTGCAAGCCGCCAGTTGGGACCGCATGAGGCTTGAGGCCTACCTGACTACCGTCAAACTCATTTCTACCGCCGATCCAAAGGCATTGAAGGACCGCACCGAATTGCTGGCTCGCTCCCTGGGCATCAAGATCGACCAGCAGTGCTTCGACAAGCCCAGCGATCAGCAGGCGCCTTGCCTGGTGCAGCACACCGACGGCATGGTGCTCGACGATGCCAATGCCCAGTCAATGGTGTCGCAGTTGGTGAATGGCTCCACCGGCGACCTGATGAACCAGCTCAGCTACTCCAGCATGGGCGGCGCCGGTCTCTACAGCGCCTATGTTGGTGCCATCGTGGACATGGCGAAGATCCTCGCCTCCATTCATACCGCGCATTTTCAATACATTCCGGCTCTGGCCCTCCCGTCGAAAGACACCCTCAACCTGCGCCTGAACATGCCGCCTTCGTTTCGCGATCCCAAGTCGGTGGTCGTGGTCGCGCTGCCGCCCGTTGTCCCTGCCAAAATGCCGCCGCTGCGGCCCTCCAATCCTGCCGAAAACCTTTGCGCCCAAAAGCCTGGACTGGTCCTCTCCGCCGAGGGAGCCCCGCTGCTGTTTGCTACCGAAATGGCTCACGATCTGAAGCTACATATCGAGGGCGACAAAGGGCCGGTCGATCTGCCGCTCTCGGTGGACGCGTCGAAGGGGGGACTGGTGCTTCAGGAGACGGCTCCCCCGCTGCCGCATGGCGACCTGACCGCCGTCGTTCGCGGCAAATGGGGGTTCGACGATTGGGAAGGCCCCCGCTTTCATCTGCGTACCGCCTCCCCCACCAAGTGGACCCTGGCCGCCGATGACCAGTCCGCCCTGGTGGTCGGCCGCGACGACACCCTTCATATCGAGGGAGAGAACACTCTCTGCGTCGATACGGTGACAAAACAGGCCGCCGGAGGCGAGTCTCTGCCGCTGACCTGGAAGTCGCCCAAGCCGGAATTGCTTGAAGTTGTCGTTCCTTTAAAAGACGCGGCGCCGGGCCTGCTGAGTCTGGAAATTCACCAGTACGGTCTCGCCAAACCGGACACTTTGACCATGAATACCTATGCCGAGGCGGCCTCCATCGACCATCTGCGTCTCAGCGCCGGCGATGCGACCGCGCTGTTGAAGGGTACGCGTCTGGACGAAGTGGCAAAGGCCGAAATGGAGGGGATTACCTGGAATCCCGGTCCTCTGACGCGTGTGCAGGACTTTGACCAGATGGCCATGAACGCCACGGCCCCCACCGATACGCTGGTTCCGGGCAAGTCCTATACCGCCAGCGTCAGGCTGCGCGATGGGCGCAAGCTCAAGGTGCCGGTTATTGTTGATCGGCGGCGTCCGCAAGTGACGCTGGTGAATAAGGGAACCCAGGATGAAGCCGCCACTGCGCCTTCGCCGGTGCACCTCGGCAGCCCCGAAGACTTGCCTGTCGGCAGCCGCCTGGTCTTCTTTCTCAAATCGCAGGTGCCGGAGAACTTTCCCCGCACGCAGAAAATCGAAGTAGCCGCTGTCGATGGCAGCTTTCACACCACGCTGGCTTTGAGCGACGGCAGCCTCATGCTGGAGGACGCAAAGACGGCTTTGGGCGTCGTCGAACCCCTGACCCGCTTCGGTTCGTCCGCCTTTGGCCCGGTGCAGGCCCGCGCATTGTCTGCCGACGGAGTGGCTGGCGATTGGATGCCGCTCGGAACCCTGGTGCGGCTGCCCGGATTCAAGGAACTCCGCTGCCCCCGCTCCACGGCCAAGCCCTGCATCCTGTATGGAACCAATCTCTTTTTGGCGACGGCGATTGCAGGGAGCCAGGACTTCGAAAACGCCGTCGAAGTGCCACCGGAGTTCACCGGCACTCAACTTGCTGTGCCGCATCCAATCAACGGTGTGCTCTACCTGAAGCTGCGGGATGATCCGCAGACGGTGCAAACGCTCACTTTACCCGTGATGCCAGCCAACGGCAATATGCAACAGGCAGCCCAGGCGGCTCTGCCGATTGCTTCGCAGCCCGTAGCGCCGCAAGCTGAGCCAGCCCCACAGCCCGCGGCTCCCGCCGGGCTTCCTTCCAATCCCGAAGAGTAACTCCCGCTGATCGAGAGTTACCCCTCAGGATTTCATTTACTGAAAGAACGCTTGGTTCTTCTCGGCGAATCCCGCCTTGTCGGTCGGCAGGTCGTCGCTGGAGAAGATCGCATTCTGCGCGCACAGGTCCGCGCAGTTTCCGCAGTCAATGCACTCGTCAGGGTTAATGAACACCTGGGAAACGGTTCCCGCCTTTGGATCGTCGGCTGTGGGCGCAATGGCAGCGGTCGAACACTCCGCCACGCAAACAAAATCCTTCGTACAGGCATCTGTAACTACATAAGCCATAAAATTACTCCTGACATTGGGCGTGCTTTCGGTACGATACGCCCCTCACGTTGAGGGTACCCAGCACCAGGCCTTAGTCTCTGTGACTCAAATCACACCGTGGGCTATGTGCCAAATTGGGTTCCGCAAGCAATATCAACTTGGCTGTAACCGCGTGTTGATGCGGCGTTCGAAGCAGATATTGCACCATAAGTTATGCACCCCATGCATCGTTCCGTTTTGTCGGCGCGCGCCTTCGCCTGCTGGAACTGGAAGTGTGCCCTGATGAGCGCCACGGCGCGCTCCGTGGTGTACCTCGCTGCCTTAGCTCGCCCTGCCGCCGGCATGAGGATGAGCCGCAGCCTCTCCATCGTTCTGGTGGAGATCGCCTATGTGACCATCACCGCCGGCCTCTATGCCGGTCTGCAACAGAAAGCGCTTGCTCTTCGCTGCCGCGTGCTGGGCAACTTGACCGTCGTGCTCGGCGTTCCCGTGCTCTCCCAATTCTTTGACTGGCTGACTCACCACATCGCCGGAGCGCCGGCACCGGCCCGGGCGACTTTGG
>JAATGG010000271.1 GCA_015654835.1 Terriglobales bacterium | reverse complement strand
CGTCAGTTGTCATCTCCCTAAACGGATGCTGCTTTGGCAGGGGTATTGGAAGCGCCAAGGCGGTGAGTATATGCAGAGATCCACCAAAGAGTAGTACGCCGCACATTTCATGTTTTACGAGAAGGGAGAGCTATGTCTAGGACAATCGTCAGTCGTCGTAACGCACTGCGTAGCGCGGGCCTCGCGCTTGCGGCCCCTGTGATCGGTTCGCTACCTACTGCCAGAGCCGCGACCATATCTGTTGCCCCAAATGCAAAATCAACTCCCGTCAAAGTGAGCACGGATCTTGCAGCATGGGCGATGGACCTGTTGGGTACCGCTTCCGGAGCATCTCTTTCCGGCACTGCAACCCCCACCCACTTTGTCAACGCCAGTGGCGCCATGCGGCTCTGTGCTCGGCACATGGAATCGACAGGTATCAATCCTCTTGTGATGTACCAGGCTGGGCAGCGCGATCTCAGCAATATCGACTTTTCTTCGCACCCGTCACAAAAGGCAGCCTATGAGGTTGCCAAGAAGTACATGCCGAATTTAACTTCGGACGATGTGGCACGACATTACGCGATGAGTGCGGATCAGATTAAGGATACGCAGTCACGCATGAAGCGGCGCGGAATCTCCGGCCACTACGACGCGTTAGCCGATGCGCTTCAGAGTTCGGCCAATGCTCTGAAGGTCAGGCCCAGCTATGCTGCGTATAACCGCCAGCAGAAAGGCGCACGGCTTGATATTGGGAACTATAATCCGCGGCACATGCCTTCTGTTGTGCGCACCTGTACTGTGAAGCAGGCCACATGCGCTGCGCTTTCCAACCCTCATGCAAACGATGCGGTTGCCGCCATTCTGGGCATAGCGTTAACCGATATTTCGGTAATGGGAGCGACGGCATTTTGCGCTTCAGAGACAGCATTGGCAATCGCTTCGGATGTCCTGACGGCTGGCTGGGCGCTGCTTGCGTCGCCTTTGGAAGCAGCTATCTGCGTGGGTACCGAAACCGGTGCGGCCTGATTCACAAATGCCTCGACAGTTGGAATCAGTGTCACGGCTGGGACGCTTATCAGGCAATTGCAATCTTCGTTGGGATGCGCCACATCGAGCTAAGTGTGCAGGCGCTCATCTCCAGACGGACCGGAAAGACCGGTGAGTTTGGGCATGCAATGGCAACGGTATGTTCAAGATCGACTTTCGAGAATGATGGAGGATTTGACCCGATGCTTTCACGACGTAGACTGATCAGCGCAGAAGCTGCAAGCGGGTGCAGCTTCGCTAATTTCACCCGCACTAGCCATAACTGCAACCGGCGGTCAGGATGAAAGCGTTCAAACGGAAGGTGTGACCGGCTATATTGCCATCAAGACACCGTCCGATCTGGACTTCGTGTCAGTTTTGAATGACCACTTCCCTGGCCTTCTGAATGATCCGATCTTCCAGAAAATTCAGTCGCACGCTGTTTTGATCACAAATATCAGCGGCAAAGCCATCCGCGCATACAGCACGCATTGGGCGATAGACACACCGACAGGCGGGTATGAAACTCTGCTGAAACACTATTTTCATCCCAGTACCAGCCATCCGCGTACTGTGCATTTTGGCCTCAAGGGGAACAAGACTCGCCTCACCGGTCGGATTGCCGCGTTGAAGGCGGGGGCAACTCGACTGGTTACACCTTATTTCAATTGGTCGGCGAATTATTACAGGACACACCCCATGCCCAACTGGAAGACGATCTTATCGGCAAAAGCGTCACGGCAGTTCCTTGTGAATGAGCTATCGAGCACGACGCGTGTCCAGATTGCAGTAGATGCGGTTATTGTCAGGAATCGAGTGATAGGACTAGATCTGGCAGGCTTGGCAAAGACTTACAGGACTACCAGGAAGGCAGAACGCGATGAAGCTCGCGACATCCTCAAGCTTCTTGAGAGTGGAGGTTCGCAGGCGCAGATTCGTGCTGTTGTGTCGCAACATGCTTCGGCTCCACGTCCGGCAAGGGATAGCAATTACACCTATAACATGGTGCGGATACGCCAAGCTGGAGTCTTGCTCAGAAGACTCGAGAAAGCGAGACCAGAGCAATTCGCTAAAACCCTCAACTACATCACATCCGAATCGCGACCAATTCACTCTGGATTGAAGAAGATTTCGGCGGGAGCATTCTGATGAAGATGATTGCAATGGTAAATGAGACAACAGCCTTTAAAACGTTGCCCAACTCTTCCTTCTTGGACATATCTGGGACGATTGACAATTCCGATGTAGCTGCGGCATCGGTGCCGACAAGCAATCTCGACGGGCTGAGTGTTCAAACGTCGCAATTGTCCAGATCCTCAAACTTAAGCAAGCATAGTGATCTCAGTCCTGACGTGTGCTTGTGTGATGATGATCATCATCATGGTGGTGGCGGTGATGACGACGATGATGGTGGTTGCACGCCAGATTTGCCGCCGATCACCTCCCCCGGTGATAACGATGATGAAGAATGATAACGATAGTTGGTAGCAACGACGGGTGATGATGAATGATGGTTGCCGACCTAAAACTTAGGCAGCCCACACCCCGCGATAAGTCTAGCGTATAGGTTGCTGGCCGTATCTAGCGGTAATACGGTCTCCGTACCAGGAGGAACATTGATTGCAAATGAGATTTGCATACCTGTCGATCTTGCCAGTCTAGTCGCAATGGCCCGTGCCCATCTTTATTCCTTGTTTGATGACCAACTTCCTCTGGTTACGAAGAGTCCGTCATCGCCCGCCTTGGCGAGGGTAAACGTGACACTCCGTACCGTCGGAAACATTCGCGGATCGATGTCGAGCAAAGGCGGCACGCTGATCGAACAGGTTTTGGACGCAGTGTTCAAGGCCTCCCGGGATCACCGATTTTCTGGCAGCATCGTTCGAGCCGATCTGGAGAAGGTGTCGATCGAGGTGTGGTTGCAACTCTCTTCAGAGTTGATTTCGCTTGAGGAGCGAGAAGCGTCTGAACCAATACGACTCGGCCAAGAGGGCGTAAAAGTTGAGCAGGGCACCGCGTTTGCCTACTATAAGCCTTCGGTGGCAATCACCAGTAATTTCAGCACGGCACAAGAATTGTTTGGCGGCGTTTGCAAGAAGGCTGGTTTACCGCAGGACGCCTGGAAGGATTCATCTTGTATTCTTCGCAAGACTACATGGATACATCTTTGCGAGACTCCGCACCGCGAAGTGACGCAAATGGCCGCGTTGCGACCGGCTAGCAATCTTTTCTCCATTACCACGGACAACCTCGTGGAATGGGTTCGCGGGTGCACGAGCTATTTGAAGTGGAACCAGCATATCGATGGTTCTTTCTGCCATCGATACCGACCATTAGCGAATGAAACACGAAAAGGGAGCACAAATCCTGTACGCGCATCGGGTTGCGTATACGCGATTGCAGCAGCGGCTTCTTCGGCGTTTCTCGACTCCGATGCAGACATAAAGAGATGCGCTGACCATGCCGCAGACGCGATTCTCCGGCGCTTAACGCAGCTTAAGAACGGTAGCTACTTTGTCGCGGACAGTGTTGGCGGGCAAAGCGGGAAGCTCGGTACAAGCGCACTTTACTTATTGGCGTTACTCACGCCGGCGCTAAGGGAAAAGTATGCACATGAGGCGGACGAGCTGCTTGCTGCAATCAAGACCTCGCAGTCGAGCGATGGTTTTTTTGAATGCGTATTCGGAGGACAAGAAAGTGGCTCTTCGCAAATCAACTTCTTTCCCGGCTAAGCAATTTTCGCCTTGGTCATGAAGGCCACGCAAGGAGATGAGTCGTGCCGGAGATACTATCGCAAGGCATTTGCAGCATATCGCGATTACTTCCGCAAATCGCCTACGACCGCCTTTGTTGGCTGGCACGCTGATGCGTGGAGTCGAGCTGCGATCCTCGACGCGAATTCCGAGTATGCTGAATTCGTTTTTGAACAGATCGACTGGGTGTTGCAGTTCCAGATTAACGGCGGAAGGCAATCGTTGATCCACGGAGGGTTCAGCTGGAATGGAAATTCGCCAGGCTATTCTTCTATTGTTTATACAGAGGCCATAGCAAGAGGGGCCGCATTGGCGTATCAGTACGGAGATGCACGATGGCTTAAATACCGGGAGGCGTTTCAAGCCGGGATGACATTTTGTTCGCGATTGCGCTTGATCCCGGAACAGTCCATTTTCTTTCCGCATCCACAGCGGGCAATGGGCGGCATGACGACAAGCATATCAAATTTCGCGGTGCGGTCGGACGTGGTTCAGCATTCAATTACGTTGGCGCTGACGGCTCTGGAGATACCTGTCCTGCATGATTAACTTGACATCTGAGTCTCTTACAAAATCCTTGGAAAGGGCTTTGGATATATGCCAACGTGTCATTGTCTCCTGAATTGGGAACTTACACGGTCGGTGAGGGTATCGAGGCTGCAAGGAGCACATCTGAACGTCAGCGGTATTGGACGACAGAGGAGAAGCGGTGAATTGTAGAGCCGACATTATCGTCAAGTTTGTCGGTAGTGTCGCTGGCTCGGCGACATGGTATGGGTTGAGACTCCTTCGCGTAATAGGCGAGGGTCTTCGCTTTGAGTCGCGCCCCAGACGGACGCGTGGATGTCCGGTTCGCGCGTTACCTTCACGTGCTAACCTCGACCACCCAGAAGGTAGGACGCTGTGCAAGCAGATCCGCTCGGTGCTCGATCTCCTCGCCCGGTCTGGCTGCTGCAGCAGATCACCGGCAACAATGTGATCGAGTCGTTCAAACGATTGTTTCTCGCTGAATTGGAAGGTGTTATACGCATTTTATTGTTTCCAATCATCACCAGCCTCCCCTGCAGATGTTTGGCTTAGCTGGAACCATCCTTAAGCCGGCTTGATTAGTTTTTGAAACAGAGGTATCACGGATCTAGTTCTTAGCGGGACACGCCGACGGTGAGACACCGACGCATCCCTGACCACAACCTCACCTTCATAGGAAAGGCGATGATATGTACCACCTGTTCCACGCGCCCTTTCCTCAGGTGGTAGTCAACGTAATCACCGACCCTGGGAAGCGGCGGGCAATCAGCAGCCTCACCAATGAAGAAGTCATACGGATTCTCATCTGGATCCAGAAGCCGGATCATTACTCGCGCCATGTCAACTTTCCCCTGATGAGCAGAATAGTGCTCTGGAAAGGCTGGCTGCGTTATCTCTGGATGTTCCCGCCGCGCGGGAATCCTTTCGAGAATGCCTCTCCATCCTCCAGTTACCATTCGCGAGCGTCCCGCTCAGTGGAGCAGCACGCTCGCCATCAAAGTCATGAGCACTACCGACGTGATGAGCACATACATCCGGTCCTTTTCCATCGCAAAGCCGACAATGGAAAGCGGCAGACTTGGCCCCACGTGGCAGAGTAAACGCTGGAGAGAAGGCTTTGGAAGGAACGCTATAGTTCAATCTGGATGAAGATAGCAAACTAGCCGGACCTTGAAAAAATAAACGCATAAAAACCTTATCAGCATTGAACCAGGCGGGCGGCGATCCCCGTGGAGACTCCGCCCGGCGATGAAGGTATTGCGGTGGGGTAAAGTATCCGCCACGTGATAAACCTATGGACAGTTATTGCCCGGCGGAATCTGAAAGACGTAAGTGTGGTAAATCGTATCTTCGTAGACATTTGCGTTTTCGGAGCAATTTGCGGTTGACGTCTGCAGAGTGAGGTTCATGGTGTTCGTGCCTCCGATGGACTTACCGGTGCCCTCGGTATCCGTCCAGGTCCAGGTATCCGTGGTCCTGAGTGAACTCAACAAATCACCCACTTGGAAGCTGAAGCCCGTGTTGTAGCCCTGGGTCGAGGTGGTTGTGAACGTTGAGTTAGTCGAATCCGATTGTGAGTAGGTAAGCGACTGGGCGCCATTAAGCAGTTCGGGTTGGGGGATGTTTGTGCCGGCCTCCGGAACAATCACATACCGGCAATTAGACCCGGGGGGGATTACGTAACCGGCAGGTTGATTGTATCCGCAAACGGCTTCGCCGGAACTATCTGCCGCCAGCGGAGTCGTCGTGCCATTGCCCGGATTCCCCACATACGTAGCGCTGTTGTAATTCAGAAGGGTGTCCCTTTCCTCAATGGTCGCAAAATCCGCTGGTGTGCATCCGCACTGATTAGCCTGCGTGCAAATAGCAGGCGGTGCCTGGCCCACCGGGGTCGCTTGATCCGCGGCAAGTTGCTGCTGATAGAGCGTGTTGCTCTTGCAAATCGCGCCCAGGCCGGGTTGATAGACAGTTGTGCCATCCTCCTGTTGAATCGCCACTGGGGTCAAATCGGAGACCGGGACAGCAGAGACACCGGCAACACCAGAAGGGTTGAGCGCCGTCACGCCAGCAGGTTGGGCTTCCATGGCCATCGCTGGAATTGGCAGTACATCGGCCAAATAGACCTGCTCTCCATCGATGGTTATGGGCTGCGAAGACACTGCGTAAGTTTTCGGTGTCCCTCCATATTCCGTTACGGTAACTTGCGGGTTGAGCCAGATTTCGAAGGTGTCGAGGTGATGATTGAGCGCGTTCGACGCAGCGGGGTTATACATGGAGTTTTTGTTGCCGTCGCTGGCGTAGTTTGTGGCGTTGGCCCACGTCTGAGTAAATGCGCTGCTGTTCCCGGATCCTGTGGAATATCCCCAACTCGCACTGCCCTGCAAGAGATCCTTTATTCCAGATGAAAAGGTCAGTTCTTCCGAAAATGTGAACGTACTCGCGGTTGTTGTTGTTGTGCCATTGGTGGTTCCAATTCCGTATCCCTGAGAACTCTGGTTGCCGGGGGGAGAGTAAAGGATAGATGTGACTTTGAAAAGTGGGTCGAAGGTACTTGTGCTTGCTGGCGTGCAAGACATATTCGCATTTCCGGATGCGTCGCCCTGATATGCACTGAATGTGATCGTGCAGGACTGATTATCCAGAATTAGTGCGGGCGAAAGTGTCAACTGATTCGAGTCGCCATTCGTGCTTCCTTGTCCACGGGAATCCCAGCCTCCTTCTAGTCCCGTACAGCCCTCTCCAGGCGTTACCAAATACCATATTGTGCCACTGAGTGGCGCGGCCGCCCCTCCGGGTGGTGTATAGGAAAAACTCTCCCAAGTGTAGTCACTGGTCTGCGAAGGGCCACCGCAACTGCCTGTTTGGATTTGATACTGGTAGGTGAGTGTTCCGCCGACGCCGCCGGAGACACTGGTGCTTTCATTGTAGGTTTGCGCCCACGTTGTTGCGAAGCCAAAAACAAGAACGTAAGAGTGAGCAGAACATGTCTTTTGTATGGGTAAGAACTGCAGATGGTTGCAATTGAGATCTTCATAAGATTCTCCTTTCAGTGCTACTGCGGGCATGAAAGGCCACCGGAGAAATCCCTCTTGAGCAGAAGGAATATCTGGTGGTAGGAGACAATCTGAATGACCTGTCGAAATGCGCTAATAAAAGTAAATCGTTTCACTAGAGGAGTCAAGTTAAAAGGCACTATCAAACTGCTGTACTAGAATTCCAGCAATGAAGCAGTTTTTTATAAAAGATCTTTCGACGACACAAATAGAGGGCGGTTTGGAGCGTGGCCATTCGGGAACAATGGAGGGTGTAAAAGACTATCGCTTGTGTAGTCGTTCTTCTGTCTACGAGTTCAGCAGAGCCGGATCTGGGAAACGGTCTCGCCTGGTTGCGAAAACTATCCTCAAAGAGGATTATAGTCAGTTGAATGCAAGCGAGGCGTCTGTGCTGAGGAAGGCTATGAGAATCATCGGCGTAGTTATGTTGTTTGCCATATCGGCATATGCCCAGATACCGTCCGTGGCTGCTACTGCAGCTTGTGGCTCCGAAAAGGTCAGCTTCGACGTGAAGCTGGACGAATCCCAACACGCGGTGGCACAACCCGAACCGGGAAAGGCAACGGTTTACTTCATTCAGGAAAAGGGCGCGGATGCACTCGGCGTGACGACCAATATAGGATTGGACGGAACATGGGTGGGCGCAAATAAGGACAGTTCCTATTTCGCCGTGTCCGTAGAGCCGGGAGAGCATCATATGTGTGCGAACGTGCGGTCACATCGGGGGCACCCTGTGAGGCTCATGCACTTCACTGCGGAGGCCGGAAGGATTTATTACTTCGATGCGCGCATCGTTTACGGAGAAGAAGCCGAGGCAAACCTCTTTTTTGGCGAGGTCGACGGCGATCAGGCCAAGTATCTGATTGCCTCTTTTCCGCTCAGCGTTTCGAATCTTAAAAAGTAACGTTGGTGTTTTGGGATGATGGGCGGTATTGGCTTATTTGATCCGGCCCTTAGGTAATGCTACGCTGCGGCATAGCAGACATCTTTCTGCTCGAAATACCCTTTGACGCGCTGGGGCTGTTTCTGGATGCTGCGCATAGAGCCAATAGCGGTGCGGCTCATAGCTATCTTGTTTCTGGCCGGAGCAGCTTTGGTTACGTGCTGCTTCAAATTGGCGCGATTGGCATTGGCCAGCACAACCGGAGTCTTGCCATTTGGCGCATAGCCACGGCTGCGCATGTTGTCCGAGCACAGGCCGGACTCGTCTCCCCACAGAATCTCAGCGCCCTCTGTTTCGCGGCTTTTGCGATCTGCGAATACTCCTCGCCCACCCACTTTGCGCCCGCTTCGGGCGATTGCTCATAGACTTTCTTCAGTGCTCGCTGCGGCATGAATCCTCGGCGTTTTAGATATCTGTCCATATTACGCAGATCAATTCGCTGACAGCTTGACGCGTCCATAAAGCATAGGCAAGTTTCAACTGATCCCGCGTGCGATCTTAAATTAGCTGCTGGATCTTCTTCTCCTGCTCGACCGTCACTACGAAATACCTTGTGGGCCTCGACCACGGTGTGCATCTGTCGCACTGCCAGCGATGGTGACGCACTCTGCGGAAGGCACAGCTTCCGGGTCAGTGAATTCTTCACTGCGGAATTCTTTTGCGTGGAGAGCGGCGGCGTGGGCTCCTACTGTTCGCTCCTTCGCTCCTAAGAATAGAACGACAGCCCTACACTCATGACCGCCTAGATCCCCCCGCCTTCTGCCGCTACGAAGGCGATCATGTGCCCTGCCCAACTAACACAGTTGCTCGCTTATCGTTGCGCTTGGCTGGCCCAACGAACCGATCTCCTATAGACACCTAATGGAGTTTGCGCCGTGCTGTCGAAATTAAATCCACTTAGTACCACTTGATTTCGCTTACAGCTGCTATGCGCTTAGTTGCGGCTGCGGGTCGAGCATACCGAAGGGTCGTTTCCAAATCAGCATGGCCTGCATATTCCATCGCTGTTCGCGGGTCGATGCGGTTCCGAAGCCAGGTCGTGATACACGTACGCCGGAATTTGTGGAGTTCGATCTCGCCACATCCACGCCCACCCTTTACTCCCGCGATGCAATTCGGACACCAGCCGCACTCGATTCCCGCCCTCCGCGCCAGACGCTTCACCATTCTAAGCAGCTTTGCATTTGGACGACCCAGGTTTGTTGGAACGATCAGGTTCTGATTCGGGTGTGCATCCTTCCATTCCTTCAGTTCTGCCAGAAAATCCAAGGGTATTGGTATATCGCGTTCTTCATAGTCTTTGACCGTGAAGCCGAACTTTGGCTTGTTCTGAACACGATAGGCTGAGTCATTCCAACTAATGTCGGTGAACTCGGTGAACTGGATTTCGTGGTCACGTAGGCCTAGTTTGAGATCCAGATTATAGACCGTACACTGATAGGGCGTAGCGACACCGAACATCGTTTTCAATTGTTCTTGCGTGTAAATGGTCGGAAGTTTCAGATCGTATTTCGGTTTTGGCGGAAATTCTTCCGTGTCAATGCCTGTCCACCTAAGCATCGACTGGAGGCGTTGGCGTTTGTTTGCGATCGCCCGTTTGCTACGGCCAGCAACCCGCAAGGACTCATCAAACGCCAGGATCTGATCTCTTTTCACCTCATCTACATATTCGACCTTGACGGCAGCCAGAAACGCTTTGGACACCAATCTGGCTTGGTCCATCGCCTCAAGTGCATTGCGCTTTTTTGCGTCAGCTATGTAGTCCTCAAACTCTTCCAGCAATGAATCACGCTTAGAAGCTTCTGCCTCTGGGTCTCTGACTGTAAGCTCAGCTTTCTCGGCAACTTTCCGGCCGTTCGCTTTGCCCAGCATACGCAGCCGCTTCGCTTCGGCATCTGTAGCATTCTTCCCTGCGGGAATGTAGGACGTTCCCTTATTTTCCACGCGAATATCGTAGGAACACTTGCCAACCTCCACTCGTATGAGTTTGTTGGTATCTGGATCTTTGTACTCGATCCAGCCGGCCTTCACGCCCCTTTTTTCATAGGCAGCAGGCTTTCTTTCGAAGTGTTTTTTGCCGAGGCGCTTGAACCGCGCCATCAGAGTGAGTTTCATCGTGAGGCTTTTCTATCGCCGTATAGACCCGACAACAAACCCGACAATGCATATTAAGCCATTTGTTTTCAATAGTAGGTTGAGAATCCCCCTCTCTCAGCCAGACGTTCGCCGCAATTATTCAAAATAGTCAAGACTTAGGCTTGTCGGGCCCCCGACAACATGTATACAGATTTTGCCCTGGTTCCAACCTATAAGCGCGAAAAATCCGACAACGCCGCCCGGACAGCCGATCGGCAGCGGCGACATCGCAGGAGGTTGGTAAAAAGGGCGCAGCGCCGGTACTCAGGCACTCACTGGATGAATTGAAACGACTTCCTCATGCATCAAAGAGCTGATTGTTCATTTTCGGGCGCTGGCCGCATCCTCCTCAGTGCAGCCCGGCGTCCGGCATACGGGAGATTCGGGCATGAAGGTTGTTTTGTATGGGGCGTCCGGCATGATCGGAAGCCGTGTCTTGCATGAGCTTTTGAGCCGCGGTCATAAGGTCACTGCGGTCGTGCGTAACCCGGAGAAGCTCGCCGCCGCTGCCGGTGTCAAAGTGCTCAAGGGCGATGTAACGGACGCAGCCAGCGTGGCCGCGACGGCTGCCGGCACCGAGGCGGCAATCAGCGCCTATGCTGCGCCGCAAGACCAGCCGGAGATGGTCGTCACCGCCACGCACTCCCTGCTGGCCGGGCTGGCAAAAGCCGGCGTGCCGCGCATGATTGTGGTAGGCGGCGCCGGTAGCCTGGAGGTGGCGCCCGGCGTGCAGTTGGTGGATACTCCCCAGTTTCCCGAGCAGTGGAAGGCCAACGCGCTGGCCCATCGAAAGACATTGCCGATCCTGAAAGAGTCGAATTTGGATTGGACCTATCTGAGCCCGGCAGCCCTCATCGAGCCCGGACAGCGGACCGGAAAATTCCGCGTCGGCGGCACCCGGCTGGTCACGAATGACAAGGGAGAAAGCCGGATTTCGGCCGAAGACTTCGCCATTGTGCTGGTCGATGAGCTGGAGCACCCCAAGCACGTTCGCCAGCAGTTCACCGCCGCCTACTGATCGTCATTCATTGTTTCCCATCCTCTCCGCTGCCGGCTCCGTCGCGGAGAGGATGGCCTTTCTGTTCTCTTTTATTTTGAAAAGTGCTCCCAGCCGTGCGGTTCGAGCGGCTCGCGGCTCTCTGCCGTGAGCAGGATCGCCGCCGGTTGCCCCCTGCGGCGCGGAACCATCCGGCCGATTTTGGTAACGGGAATACCGGCGATGGCCCGGGGAATCCGCGCCTTGGGCCGGGCCGTGAACAGCAGTTCGTAGTCCTCTCCGCCATTCAAAGCCTGCTCCAGCGACGCAACGCCGTGGACGGGCAGCGCGGCGGAATCGACTTCCGCCGCCAGCCCCGACTCTTCGCACAGGTGCGCCAGGTCGGTGGAAAGGCCATCGCTCAGGTCGAGCGCGGCGCTTGCCAAACCCCGGCGCTGCAGCCAGAGTCCCTGGGCAAGGCGCGGCTGGGGGTAAAGGTGTGAGGCGAGCAGCGGCTCCAACTTCTTGGGAATCGACGGCGGCTTGGGCCGGGCGGACTTGCCTGCAGTCTCCGCCGCCCGTTCCGCAAGCAGGGCCAAGCCGGCGGCGGCTCCCCCCAGGCTGCCGGTGACATAAAGCAGGTCGCCGGGGCGAGCGCCACTGCGCAACAGGCCCCGCCCCTGCGGAACCGCGCCGACCAGCACGATGTCGGCAAGGGCGATGGGCGATTCGGATAGGTCGCCTCCGGCCAGCGGGGTTTCGTGGATCTCCGCCAGCGCGAGCAGCCCGTCGTAAAAGCGCTCGATCCAGGCCGGCTGCTGTCCCCTGCTCCGGGTCAGCTCGCGCGGCAGGCCCAATGAAAGAAAAGCAGCTAGCGGGCGAGCCCCCATGGCTGCGAGATCGCTTAAACCGCGCGCCAGCGTGCGGTGGCCGACGGCTTCCGGCTGGTGCCAGTCCAGTCGGAAGTGGCGGCCCGCAATCGAAAGGTCCGTAGTGACCGCCAGCTCCTCGCCGGCGCGGACGCGCAGCAGGGCGCAGTCGTCGCCAATGCCCACCCGCAGGCCGCCCGCCGAGAATTTCGCCGTTCGGCTGCGTATCTGTTCAAGAAGCGCCAATTCGCTGCGCGCGGCAATTTGAGGGTCGGTTCGCTTGATTCGCACCTCATGAGCATAGGGCAAGGGATGCGGGCGCTGGAAGCCGGGCCATTCCCTAAATGGAATGGATCATTTTGGGTCAGTTTCAACCGGAACCGCTCCATATTGGGGCTGTTTTCATTGACCCCCCTATAGGCCGTTTGTTAGGCTAAACGAACGTTCCCGGAAGCCCCCTCTCTGGGTCTGTTGGTGTTTCACGGCCATATGGCCCCCCCTTCTGACCTGCGCTCTTGGCAGCCCGCGAATCTTGTGGCCAAGCGGGGTTAGAGGAATGAGAAGCGAGTCTATGCTGCGTAAGCGCTATTACATTCTTTTTGTTGCCAGAGATGAGGACGGACGGGTCAAGAAAATCCCCTTGCCGCTCCACTATGCCTATGGATTTGTGGCTGCCGCCCTGGTGGGCGCGTTCACAATCGTCGGCCTGGCCGGTTCCTATACCCGGATGTTGCTCAAAACAGAGAACTTCAACCAGGTGCGCGAAGAGCGGGAGACGCTGCGCAAGAACTATAAGCAGATGGCCCAGATCGCCCATGACCGCGACGTGCAGGTGGCCTCGCTGGGCGCATTGGCCAGCGAAGTCACCGCGCTCTACGGCCTCAAGCAGAACAAGATGGGCACCGCCAAGGCCGCCGCCACCGCCGCTGCCGCGCCGACCCCCCCCACCCTTGCGGTGACCGACGACGTCAATCCGCAGCAGGTGAAGCTCTCGATCGATCAGTTCTACGCGCTCCGCACCCAGGCGCTCTCCGGCCGCGTATCGCGGGCCTTGGAGAGCGGCCTGTCTCCCTCTTTCGTGGGGGACTGGACGACCCTGGCCGATTCGCCGTCCCTGTGGCCGCTTGAGGGCCGCGTCACCTCCAGCTTTGGCGAGCGTCTCGACCCGTTCAACGGAGAAGGCGCCTTCCACTCCGGCATCGACATTGCCGCCCCTTATGGAACTCCGGTGCGCGCCGCGGGCGATGGCGACGTGACCGGCGCGGCGATGGGTTCGGGATATGGCCGCGAAGTGACCATCAACCATGGCCACGACCTGCTCACCCTCTACGGACACCTCTCAGCCCTCGCGGTTCTGCCCGGCCAGCATGTGGTCCGCGGCCAGGTGGTCGGCTATGTGGGCCAGTCGGGCCGCTCTACCGGGCCCCACCTGCACTATGAGGTGCGCGTCCACATGGTCCCCGTCAACCCGCACAAATATCTCCGCACCAGCTATGCGCAACTGGAAAACGCCAGTGCCACCCCGGCTCTCGGCTCGTTGGCCTCCTCCGGCAAATAGCGCGAAACCTCCATGCAGCACAAAGCGGCTCTCCATTGTGGGGAGCCGCTTCTGTTTTTGAGGAGAAGAAACAGCCCCCTGAGTATATTGTTGTGTACTGTTTCCGAGGGAGCTTGGCAATGTGGAATCTTGGAGCTTCATGCTAGTGCTGAAGCCAGCTAGCTACGGAGGCGTGCCAGCCGCAGAGGCGAGAGGGCTAAAATAGCGGAGTGAGTCTGCCCACGCTAACTCCGCGAACCGTGCTAACCTCGCCAACCCCGCTCGGGCGCTCTCCGCGCCCCCCTACCTGCCCACGTAGCTCACATGCCAAATCGACTTCGAGCCGTCGTCGGAGACGAACAGCGAGCCATCCTTGGCGACGGTAACGCCCACCGGCCGGCCCCACACGTTGCCGTCCGGCAGAACGAAGCCGGTGAGAAAGTCCTCGTATTCGCCGGTGGCATGACCGTTCTTCATGGGCAGCCGGACCACTTCATAGCCGCCGCGGTTGGAGCGGTTCCACGAACCGTGCTCCGCCGCAAAGCCGTCGCCCTTGTACTCGGCAGGGAACTGCGATCCCTCGTAGAACAGCATCTCCAGCGAAGCAAAATGAGGATTCAGCAGAATGTCCGGGGTAATCACCTTGGCCTGCAGCTCAGGATGCTTGCCGGGGTGGCGCGGGTCCTGCCTGCCGCCCGACGGGCCGCCGAAATAGAACCATGGCCAGCCGTAGAAGCCGCCCTCCTGCACATGCGTCACGTAATCCGGCACCAGGTTGTTGCCCAACCCGTCGCGCTCGTTGGTGGAGCACCATAGCTCGCCGGTAATCGGGTTGATTGCCTCGCCCACGCAGTTGCGCAACCCCCAGGCATAGACCTTCACGAACTTGCCCTGCGGCGTGAACTCCAGCACGTCGGCGCGGTGAAACTCTTCCGGATGCGTATCGGCGTCGTCCACGTTGGAGTGCGAACCGACCGAGGCAAACATCTTGCTGCCGTCTTTCGAGAACACCACGTCGCGGGTCCAGTGGCCGCCGCCGCGCAGGCGGCCTCCGCCCGGCAGTTCGGCAAGGCTCTGCGGCGGGCCGCTGGCCTTCAGGTCGCCGTTCTTATACGCGAAGCGGACCACCCCGTCCGTGTTGCCGACATAGAGCCACGATGGGTTGGGGCCGGCCGGATAAAACGCAATGCCGAACGGCTGGTGCAGCTCGCTCGAATACACCGAAACCTGTTGCGCCTTGCCGTCGGGGCCTACGCCGCGGAATACCTTGATCTTGCCCGTCTCGCTCTCTGCCAGAAAAATGTCGCCGTTGGGCGCGGTGCGCAGCAGCCGGGGATTGTCGAGGCCGGTAGCATAAAGCTCCACCTTGAAGCCTTTGGGAGCCCTCGGCAACACATTTTCGGGCCGGGGAACGATGTTGGCGCCATTGTCGACCGACTGCTCCGGCGCCGGGCCGGGCAGGTCGGCAACCGTCAGGTGCCGGCGGGTGCCCGGGGACTCGTGGGCGGCATCGGTAAAGGCGGCCTGCCCGGTCAGCACAGGGTGCTTGGGCGCATCGGCGGCATAGCCGGTTACGGCAGGCAGAAGGGCCAGGACGGCAAAGGAGGAAGAAATGCTGAAGAAGCGGTTCATGACAGACCTCTCGCGGGGAACGCGGGTTAACCTCAGAGCATTACGGTTCTTTGAAAATAGGCCGAACAGAAAATAGGTTGAACAAGGACCAGCAGCAGCCAGCCCCCACCCGGACCAAGCTGAAAAGAAGTTTATTCCATCAAGCCCGCCCGGAGCGTCCCGGCCATTGCGATTCGATAGGAATCGATAGGGTTCAAGGGGCGTTCCGGCGGCTCGTTCGAGCTGGCCGTGGGGTACAGGCGGCAGGGAAGCGCGCTAGTGGTTGTTCGATGCGCCGGGCAGCGGACTGGGTGCAGGTTCTGCGGGGGAATTTTCGCCGGCCGCCAATCCGGTTAGCACGGTAGCCGGCAGCGTGGCCGTAACCACCACCCGGTCCCGCTTTTGGCTCACCTCGGCGGTCTTCAGCAGTTCCTTCAAACCCTTGTTGGCGGTGTTCTCCCCCAGCGGCGCGGTAAAGCCGCGTGCCAGGTTCATCAGCGTCGAGAGTGCGGCGGCCTGGCTGGCGGCTGCGTCTTCGTTGGGAGCAATCTCTTCCACCCGCAGATGCACGGCGCTGGTCAGCGGCAGCCCCGGCGTCACGCTGGCCACAAAGGTGGACTGCGACTCCAGCGGCAGCCGGAACCCGAGAATCTGGATGGCTCCGCTGTCGGAGAAGGGCAGTCCGATCTCCCCGACGCCCCACGCCAGCGCCAGCAGCGGCACCTCGTGGTAGTGCTGCGACAGCATCGTGGAGCCTGCAAAGGGCAGCGCGGCGGTCCGATGCCGGTCGAGCATGGAGTGAATCTGTTCCGGCGTCGGCGTGTTCGAAATGGCCACCATGTCGTAGCCGATCTGCGCCACCCGCACCGTCCGCCCCTCGGCGGGAATGCTGTAGATGGTGTGCCCGTCATAGAGTTCGCGGGTGGTGGCGTGGGCATCGAGCCACGCATTCAGCCGCGCCCCGGTCAGCTTGCCCACCAGCACCAGCGAATAGGCCACCGGGCCGTTGGGGCCGTTCGGGTCGCGCATCCGGTGCAGGCCGATCGCCACCTGGTCCAGATCGCGCTCCCAGTCGATGCCCGTGGCCTCCACGAACTGCTGGTACTCCGGCACCCGCTGCGGCGGCCTCAGATCCTTGTGGAAAAAGGCGCGCACCGGCCCAAAGTTGATGTAGAGAAT
>JAATGG010000079.1 GCA_015654835.1 Terriglobales bacterium | reverse complement strand
TATACGGTCGTCGTTACCAACCCTGTCGACAAAGCAATATCCAAGGATGTTGTTCTGGTTGTAAATGCCGCCATACCGGTGGCCATTACTCAGCAACCAGCCAATGCCCTTGCTTTACCCGGCCAATCGGCCAGTTTCTCCGTGGCTGTTTCCGGATCGACTCCGATCCAGTACGCATGGCAGAAAACCGATGCCAGCGGAAATGTAACCTCCGTAGGAACCAATTCGCCCACGCTGACGATTCCTTTCGTACAGTCGAGCGATGTGGGCACCTACCAGGTTTCGATTTCCAATCTCGCAAGCCCGACACCGGTGGTCAGTGCCCCGGCTACCCTCGCGCTCGCTCCTCCTGGAGTTAATCTGGCCCTGGGCAAAACAGCAACCTCGTCCGGCAATGAAAATGACGCCACCGAGGGACCCAACCAGGCCATCGACGGCGATCTCACTACGCGCTGGAGTTCACTGTTTGCTGGCATTACCCCACAACAGGCTGACGCCCAATGGATGCAGATCGACCTGGGCACCCCGATGACCTTTAACCGCGTCATCCTGCACTGGCAAGATGCGTATGGCAAGCAATACCAGATTCAGTATTCGAACGATCAACAGAACTGGAAACCAGCCTATACACAAACTGCGGGCATAGGCGGCACAGAAGACTTTACCTTCCCAGCCGTTACGGCTCGCTATGTGAGAATGCAGGGTGTAGAACGTGTCACCCAGTATGGCTATTCTCTCTTTGAGTTCTCCATCTACAACGTGGCAACTTGCAACAATAACTTTGATACCACTCCGAATCAGGAGCGCTACACCGTTCAGGATGCAAATACCGTGACCGACAATCTCAGCGGCTTGCCGTGGGATCGTCAGGAGTTCACACTCACCGGCCAGAGCGAGCAGTTCACTCAGCCGCTTGCGGCACAATACTGCGCGGGCAGAAACCTGCGGCTCCCTACCCGGGACGAAGCTCTGGCGATTAGTGGTGCCAGTGCTGCTTCCTGCGCTTTCCCGCAAGGCTGGAACACCTGGACCTCCACATTTAAGGATTCCACCAACGCATACTGGGTAGCTTCCACTACGGGTGTCGCGACGCTCGGTGTGGCAAATAACCTGCCTGGCTGGGCTGTCTGCGTCGGCGGATCGGCTGTCTCGGCTCCTGCCATCACAACTCCGCCTGCGAATGTAACGGCGAATGTGGGACAATCCGCCCCGTTTGCTGTTGCCGCCACAGGAACCAATGGAAATGGCCCTGCAACCTATACCTGGATCAAGAATGGTGCCGCTGTCGCGATAACGGGCGTGCCTTCGTACGCGACTCCCGCTGTCTCGGATGCGGATAACAACGCTCAGTTCACCGTAACGGTCACAGGTGGAAACGGACTCAGCACCACCAGCGATCCGGCAGCGATCCTGACCGTGACAGACAACCCAAGCACCGGTAACGGCAATGGTGGTGGCACCGGAAATGGCGGCGGCACTGGCGGCACTGGAACCGGCAACAATAACGGAAATACGAACGATGACGATACGGCTATTCCTGGATTCGGGACCGGCCCCGTACCGGTCGGACCCAATCTGGCGATAGGCAAGACGACCTCTTCGAGCAGCGATCAGGGTGGCTTCCCATCGCTCCAAGCCGCTGACGGAGATCTGACAACACGTTGGTCTTCTAACTTTATTGATCCTTCATGGATTCAAGTGGACCTTGGCTCCGTGCAGCCTGTAGGACAAGTGGTGTTGCGTTGGGAGCGTGCCTTTGGCACCGCTTACCTCATTCAGACTTCCACCGATCCTGATCAGCAGGGCTGGACAACCGTCTTTACTCAACCCAACGGGCAAGGGGGCAGCGAGAATATTCCCTTCCAAACCACCAATGCACGCTATGTTCGCATGTATGGAACAGCGCGCTCTTCGCAATATGGGTATTCGCTCTGGGAGTTCGAGGTCTACGGCCCCGTGCTGCCCACCATTCAAACCCAGCCGGTAGCGCAGTCCGTTCTTTCCGGCGCGCAGGCGCAATTCAGTGTGGTGGCTACATGCCCGCACACGTGCGGCTACCAGTGGTATCGCGGTACCGATGCCATTACGGGAGCCACGAATCCTGCATACACAACACCTGTCCTCTTCGCGGCCGATAACGGCAGCGTCTTTAACGTAATTGTTACCGACACGACGCTCAAAACTACGGTGACCTCGGCATCGGTTGTGCTGACAGTTACCGATCCGGTTCCTCCGCCTACCTCGACGCCAACCGGTTCGTCTTCCGGTTCGGGATCGGGTTCCAGTTCCGGTTCGGGCTCTTCGACCGCAACGCCGACCACACCGAATCTGGCACTCGGCAAACCTGCCACTTCAAGCGGAAACGAAAACAACGGCCTTGGAGCATTCAATGCCGTCGACGGCGACCTCACCACACGCTGGTCCTCGAACTTTGCTGACAATGCATGGCTCCAAATCGATCTCGGTATGCCATTGGTAGTCAACAAGGTTGTCCTGCGTTGGGAAAACAGTTACGGCAAGGCCTACGTCATTGAAGGATCCAATGACGAACAAAGCTGGGCGCCGCTCTATACACAAACAGCCGGTCAGGGAGGCCAGGAAATCTTAACCTTCCCGACTGCTACTTACCGCTACATTCGCATGCAAGGCACCACAAGGGCTACGCAGTATGGATACTCTCTTTATGAGATGGAGGTCTATGGCGCAGATGTGCCCACGATCGTGACCCAGCCTGCAAGCCAGGCAATCACTTCGGGCGCCACTGCAACCTTCAATGTGGTAGCCGGTGGCGATGGGCCCTTCACCTATAAGTGGCAGCATAATGGTGTGGACATTGCCGGTGCCACTGCAACCACCTATACAACCAGTGCGCTCATGTCGGCGGACAACGGCAGCAATTTCACTGCTGTTGTGACAAACGTCAGCGGCTCCACAACTTCCGCACCGGCCGTCGTAACTGTGAATACGGCTGTTCCCACGGGACCCAACCTGGCACTCAACCAGACTACGAAGGAGAGTGGCAGCGAAAACGACGGTTATCTTGGATCGGCAAACGCGGTAGATGGCAATTCAGCAACCCGCTGGTCTTCAAACTTCGCGGATAACGCGTGGCTTGAAGTCGATCTGGGCGCGTCCAAAGTGATCGGCCAGGTTATGCTCCTCTGGCAGAGTGCTTATGGCACGGCCTATCAAATCCAAGTCTCGGGAGATGATCAGAACTGGACAACTGTCTACACGCAAAACGCGGGTTTGGGTGGAACGGAAAATATCTCCTTCCAACCAGTAAACGCGCGCTACGTGCGTATGCAGGGCGTTACTCGTGCTACCCCATACGGCTATTCGCTGTTTGAGATGCAAGTCTACGCATCCACCGGTTCGACTTCCGGCACAGGCAGTGGTACCGGTACGGGTACGGGTACGGGTACGGGTACGGGCACGGGCACTGGCTCCGGTACAGGTACAGGTACTGGTACAGGTACAGGTACTGGTACTGGTACTGGTACTGGTACTGGTACTGGGACTGGGACTGGGACTGGGACTGGTACTGGTACTGGGACTGGGACTGGCACCGGCACCGGCACCGGTACTGGCTCTGGCTCTGGCTCTGGCTACACAATCTATCCTGGATTTGTTGGTGTAGATCTCAACAACAACACCGGCGGTACTTGGCAAGATAGTCAGATCTATGTCACGGTAATCGGCATCGATCCAACCACCAACAACTTTTCCTATCTGACCCCGGACGGAACGATCGTTGATTTCACAATGAGCGACAGTTCTGCTCCTGGCCATTTGACCAAGAACGGTCAGAACTACGGCAACTACTCTTTCACACTTGCACAGAGCAAACTTCTGAAGATTCCGTCCTACATTTCAGCTCGTGCGTTCATTTCAATGGGCGAGCCTATGTATATGCAAGTCAACGGAGATGGCACAGGCAAGGTCACCGGCTACGCTGGTCCGAATCCTAATAACCCCACGGACCCCAACGTCAATATTCATTACGACTGGTATGAATTCAACAACCAGAACGGCATCTTCATCAACACAACTCAGGTCGATCAGTTTGGGCTTCCGCTCCTCTTGGACGTATGGGGAGCAGGTGGAACCTTCCATAAGCAGGTAGGCATCACCGAATCCATTGCCCAAATCGATAAGGAATTTGCCAGCGAAGTGCCGGCACAGTTCCAACCTCAAGCCATGTCCGACCTTCGCATTCTCGCTCCGGCTCATGCTTCCATGGCGTCGGGAGCAGCGAACGGCATGTATTTCGACAACTATATTGCGACCGGGTGGGCCACTTATAGCAGTACCCCACTTACGATTACCCTGAGCGGTCGCCAATTTACAGGTACGGTATCGGGAGCGACCTTTACTTTCAAGGAAGTCAATCCCGCGCCGGTCAACGCCGGTGAGGTCTTTTCCGTCTCCTTACCCTCAACGCAAGATATCCTTGAATGCGCCGGAACCATGGCTAGCGGCATTCCCAACGCGGCGACTGCACAGCAGCAAGATGAAAACAATGTGCAGTTGCAACTGGAAAACCAGATCTGCTCCGCAACTAACCGCGGAATTCTTCTTACTCCTCAAACCTGGACGAACGTTCCAAGCTACTACGGTGGGACGCCGGCCAACTTCTACTCACAGTTCTGGCACAATCACTCCCTTGGAAGCCTGGCATACGGCTTTTCCTACGACGACAACAATAACCAGAGCACCACAATCAATACGGCACAGCCGGAGCACATGGCCTTCGGCATAGGCTGGTAATTACAAAGGCAACCAATAGGCGTGGCGCTCTCCATGAGCGCCACGCCTTTTTTATTGTCGTGACGATTGCGTGACAACCCGATGACAACCCCGGACTGCAGCTTAAACATAATGAGGCATGGACAGATCGCAGGATCGCCGTATTGTCGATTGGTGTGAGCGAGCCGTGCTAATCCTGCTCGTCTCTTATCTCTGTATCCACACCCTGCCGCGCGCCTGGAGCACGCTCAATACTGACTTCCCCAACTACGATCTAACCGCCGGTCTGGCCCATCAAGGATACGATACCTCCCACGTCTACGAGTGGCTCTGGATACAGCGCGAAAAGGATCACCGTGCCATCGATGACTCTGTCATCGGACTCATACCCATCACCCCCTTTTCCACGTTGATGATCTGGCCGCTTGCAGATCTGGCGCCACTTGCGGCCAAGCACATATGGATGCTGTTCAGTCTGGCATTGCTGGTTCCGATCGGCTGGATGTTGCGTTCCATGACCGGCCTCGGCTATCAGCGCATCGCCCTGATCTTCGCGTTGAGTTTCCCACTTCATCGCAATCTGTTGTTTGGCCAGTTCTACCTGCTTCTGCTCGCGCTGCTCACCGCCGCTTGCTGGGCTTATCTGCGCAAATATTACGTTCTGGCTGGGGTCTTGGTAGCAATCGCCACCCCCTGTAAGATTTTCCCCGCGCTGCTTTTTGTTTTTTTCCTGCAGCGTAGATCCTGGCGCGCGCTGCTCGCGGGAGTTGTCACCGGACTGGCCGCTCTTACTATCTCCCTCGCTGTCTTCGGTTGGAACCTGCATCGCACGTACTTGCATGAAATATTGCCGTGGGCGCTGCGTGGAGAAGGCCTGCCCCCCTACATCACATCGAGCGCTTCGATCTCCAGCTTTCTGCATTATTTATTTCTCGCCGAGCCGCAATGGAATCCGCATCCTTGGCATAGTTCCCCACTATGCTATGCGTTGCTGCAGCCTACACTGCAGATGCTGGTTCTTGCGCCTGCAATTTTGCTGATCCGTAAGAATGATCGCTCCCCAAACCGGATTCTGCTGGAGTGGTCGGCACTCATCACCGTATCGCTTGCTGTCTCCACGATCCCGGCCTCCTATAACTTCGTACTTATGGCCTTTCCGATCTGCGTTCTGGCCGTTAGGCTGCTTGAGCGCCGGCAGTACGCCTGGCTCGCCGCATTGCTGGTTGCCTATCTGGGCATTGGATTTCCCATGCCCTCTCCAAGTCATATGACGGGACCGGTCGTCCTGCTTTTTGCGCCACGCCTCCCTCTGATGCTCGCGCTCCTTTCCGGCATCTATACGCTGTTGTGGCGTGATTCTCCCGTAGAACATTCTTCGTGGAACTGGACTTCCTATGTATGGATAGCCGCAATGGCTGCTTCCGTCGCAATCGGAGTGCCTTCCACTCTTCACTTGCAACGCGAGGTGCGCGAGGAGTATGCCTACCGGTTGCCGCTTACATCTCCGGCATTGCTTGAAGCAAAGCCAAGACAAATGGGCAAGACGATCGGTTATATTGCGCTCGCCAATGGCGGATACCACATGGTCACGGTAGACCCGGACTCAACATGGGTCGATCCGTCTCCCGGCGATGACCTGTCTTTTACGAGCGATGACGGGCATATTTTGTTGGAGAAATCTTTAAGTCCGCACTCGGAGATCGTCGATGCGCAGACCCCGTCGCGCGTGCTCTTTGACGATGCACATGATCCCATGCTTTCCAGCGACAGCCGCACCCTGGCCTTTGTGCGTGATCGCCAGGGACGTGGGCAGTTGATGGAGCAAAGCATCGTGCCAACCAACAGCGCCGTTGCGCTCACGCCGCCCTCCCTGAATGTCTACGAAGCCGCATTTCTTTCCGAGAAGGAATACGCTGTTTCTGCCTCCGAGCATGGGCGGCCCCCGCAAATCTACCTTACCGATCCAACCCATGTGAACGCGCCACTTGCGCTGGGCGAAACTCGCTATCCCGCGCTGTCGGCGGATAAGCGCTGGATGGCCTATAGCCATCTCGACGGCGGTGTGTGGAACCTATGGGTCCGCAATCAAGAAACTGGAACCACGCGACGCGTTGCCGCTGTCCCCTGCAACCAAATTCAGCCTGCATGGGAAGCTGACTCAAAGACGCTGCTCTATAGCACCGACTGCGGACGCAGTCTGTGGTTCACCGCGGTGGCGCGGCGGCGCGTAATTCCCTGAGACGAGCGATGAATGCCACCGGGATGCGAAAAAGCGCCTTTTGATTGAGCAACGAGGACTCATTATATGAAAAGTTTCTGGAACCTGATGAAGTTTTACTTTGCCAGGCATAATCCGGGGGCATCTGCGAACGAGAAACGTGCCGCCACTCGGGAGTTAGGGGTTCGCGAAGCATATCGTCTCTGGGCGCCTGACTATGCTGCCGAAAATGTAACATGCTTTCTCGATGAAGAATTGGCACGGGGAATGCTTATTGGCTTGCCACGCGCGCAATTGCTGGATGCAGGCTGCGGCATTGGCCATCGAATTAAGAATATTCCCGGAGCCGTAGGGATGGACTTGAGCCCCGAAATGCTAGCCGCGGGCGGAGCGCCCAACGTGATCGCAGGCGACGTAAGGTCAATGCCCTTTGTCTCCGAACGCTTTGATATGGTCTGGTGCCGGCTGGTGCTGGGGTACCTTCCGGATGCCCTTCCCGCTTATCTGGAATTTGCTCGTGTTTGCAAGCCGGGTGGTTATGTCTTTGTCACAGATTTTCACCCCGACGCCGTCGCTGCCGGCCATCGAAGGACTTTCACCGCCCCGGATGGAACCGTGCATGACATCGAACACTATGTGCACAACAATCATCTGAAACTCGCTCGGGAAGCGGGGCTCTCCGCCGTCTCATCCTGGGATGGCGTGGTCGGGCCGTCGATTCGCCACTTCTATGCCAACGGTGTAGGCCTGAAAGCCTATAGAAGGGACAAAGGACTGAAGTTGGTTGCCGCTCATCTCTTCCATAAACCGGACTGATGAACGGAACACCAACACTGCTTCCCCAACTCTGACTGAGTCTTTACGACAACGCGAGAAATCTTTAGCCGATCGGCTCGGAAACAACCGCAGTCTCCAGCACGCGAATCGCCTGGGCAAGGTCTTCGCCCAGATGACGCCATTCGGCCCCAACCGGCTTTTGCTCCCCGTTGCTTGCACCGGTGCGCTTCAATGATCCATGGAAGGCATTGACGCCCGTGAGTTCCACTAACTCAGTCAGCGTGGCCAGCTTGAGCCCCCCGCCCGCCATGATCTCGATTCGGCCTCTGGCCTGTCGCCGGAGTTGAGCGATCCTCGCAGCCCCAGCCAGCACCTTATCCGCGCCGCCCGATGTCAACAGGCAATCGGCGCCCGTGGCGATCACATCTTCCAACGCCTCGGGCAGGTCTGCGGACTCGTCGAAAGCGCGATGGAAAGTAACTTTCATCGGTCGCGCCAGCTCGATCAACCGGCGTGTTCCCCCCACATCGACCCGGTCATCCGGTTGCAACGCGCCCAGCACCACTCCCGCCGCGCCCGCTGCGTATACTTCGGCGATTTCACGCTCCATGCGCGCAAATTCATCGGTCGAGTACACAAAATTGCCGGCACGCGGACGAATGAGGACATGGACGGGAAGATCGACGGCCTGCACACAGGCCTTAACCAGGGAGAGATCGGGCGTCACACCGCCCACATCGAGCCGTGCACACAACTCAACCCGTCCAGCCCCGTGGGCCTGGGCAATCTGGACAGCTTCAAGCGTTTCCGCGCACAACTCAAAGAGAAATGGTTTCTTCATTAGTCCACGATCAAGCGACACCGCAATGCACAGAGATTCGCCCGAGCTGCCTGTTTCTAGACAGTTCAGAGAACCGCGCAACTCTAGCGCCGTAAGCTAGCATACAGCAAAGTTATCGCCAACACACCTCATTGCTGATCGTTGCCGCCCAATATGAGCATTTTTTCGCTCGAAACAGCGGCTTTTTCCCATTCCGTGAGATCAAATGAGTGCAGATTCGTAATGCTCCTCTGCCCCTGTCTTTTGCTATTTCTAGGGGCTTCGGCGACTTCAGGGCTTGGCAAAACTGCCCCGGCAGACAAGCCCAACCAATCGGACAAAAAGGCTCCATCTCCCAGAAGGATTTGAATTTTTCGCCCCAAAAGGCCGGATCAATCGATTATATTGCCATTAAACGATCAAATATCCCACCGTACGTGGGAAACTTCCAACCCCGAAAGGCGGTTCCTGATGCGACGGCTTAGCCTTGTTTTCCTTCTCATCCTCTCGTGCGCTGTCCGCTTGCAGGCCAAGCCGGTCGCGCTCTTCTATCTGACGGACACTCCGGACTCCATCCGGTCGTTTCAAGCCCACGCCAACAAAATCGACCTGCTCGTGCCCACCTGGTATTCCACGGACGAGAACGGCCTCGTAACGGGCGCGCCCAATCCGACGGTGCTTGAGATTGCACACCACGACGGGCTGCCGGTGATGCCCATCGTCGCGCTCTTCAATAAAAAGCAGTTTCATGAGCTTGCGGGCAACGCCGAAGCCCAGCAGCGGATGAACGAAGCCCTGATCCGCGAATGTAAGCTGCACGGCTACACCGGTTTTCAATTCGATATTGAGAACGTGAACTATCTCGACCGCGACGGGCTCACGGCGCTGGTGCAGCGTTCGGCCGATGCGTTGCATAAAGCCGGCCTGCAGGTAACCATCGCCACCGTGCCCAATGCTCCGGGATATCCCGGCAAAGGCGGCTTCGCCAAGTGGATTTATACCGATTGGCGCGGTGCCTTCGATCTGGCCGCGCTCGCGAAATCCGTTGACCTGATCTGCCTGATGACCTATGACCAGCAAACACGCTGGACGATGCCCGGGCCGGTAGCCGGCTGGCAATGGACCACCGAGAATCTCGACTACGCGCTGAAGTTGGTGCCCAAAGAAAAGCTCTCGCTGGGAATCCCGCTCTACGGCTATCACTGGTATACCGGCGCGCCCACGGTCGACAAGGCCACCGGCGACGAAAAGCCCAACCTCTCCGCCGACTACATCGGTACCGCCGATGCCCTGCAACTGGCCGCCGCCTATAACGGCAAAATCGAGTGGGATGCCGCCGACCACAATGCATTCTTCTACTTCTATCGCGATCAAATGCGGGAGTGGGTCTTCTATACCGACCTGCATACGTTCCGCGATCGCTATCAACTTGTAACCGACCGTGGCCTGCAGGGTTTCTGTTCGTGGGTGCTGGGCACGGAGGCTCCGGAGATTTGGACGCTTCTGCCCGACCGCCGCTAAAGACGCCATACAGAACGAAGATGTACGGAGAAAATGGGATGGCGTATTTCCTGGCAGTCGATGCAGGCGGAACGAAGACCGAATTCTTGCTGGCTACGGAGGATCGTGAACTGGCCCGTGCGCGCACCGGCACCATCAAGCGCGTGAATGCCGATGCCGCTACGGCAGAGAAGAATCTGGATGAGGCGCTGGCCCAGTTACAGCGTTCAACCGGCGTCTCGATGACGCAGGTTGAACGCACCTGCGTAGGCACCTCGGGCGATACCGTGCCCCTGGTCACCGAATGGCTCCAACAAAGCTTTCGGGCGCGCGTGTCCGGTCCGCTGCTGCTCGTCGGCGACGTGGCCATCGCGCTCGATGCGGCCTTTGCAGGGGGCCGTGGCGTGCTGGCGCTGGCCGGCACAGGGTCGAATGCGGCCGCTCGCGACGGCCATGGAACGATCATCACTGCCGGCGGATGGGGACCCATGTTGGCGGATCAGGGCGCGGGCCACTGGATCGGCATGGAGGCCCTGCGTCGTGGCTTTCTCGCCCGTGACGAGCAGCGTCCGACGCAACTGCTTGAGGCGGCACGCAAGCTATGGAACCTGCCCACCGAAGATGCGCTGATCGAATTCGCCAACACCCAGCCGGCTACCCAATACGGCGCCCAGCTTGCGCCTGAAGTTGTGGCTTGCGCAGCACAGGGAGATGCCGTCGCCATCGAGATTCTCAAGCGGGGTGGAGCAGATCTGGCCTATCTTGTGGCGCTCCTCATTGAGCGAATGCGTAAGGCCGAGCTTACAAACTCCGCTGATCGCTTCGAGGTGCCCGCGGTCGCTTTTGCCGGCAGCATCCTGGCAAAGGTCGAGCCGGTGCGTGTATCGCTGCAGCAGTTTCTGCGCTCCAAATATCCCGGGATCCGATTCATCGAGGAACCCGCCGATCCGGTGCGCGGCGCACTCTGGCGCGCCATGCGCGGCAACTGATCCCGTCGCAAAACGAGGGGCCCCGCTCTAAACGATAAGGACACGGACGCCGCTCGCCGCAAAAGCGCCCGCCGCCTCCTCAGAGATTCCGTCGTCGGTAATCAGCAGGTCGATCTCCTGCGGCGGGCAAATTACCGCTGGACTTACCAGCCCCATCTTGCTTGAGTCCGCAACTACGACCACCTGGCGCGTCTGACGCACCATCGCACGAAATACCGCCGCTTCTTCCGCCTGAATAATGGTCGCGCCGCGTTCCGCATCCACTCCGGTGACGCTCAAAAAAAGACGGTCCATCACCACCACTGCCAGCGACTCGATAGCCGTAGGGCCGACCAGCGAAAAGGCACCGGCCCAACGCAAATTGCCGCCCGTCAGCGTGGTCTCCAGCTTCGCGCTGGAACTTAGTTCCATGCCAATGTTGACCGCATTCGTAAGGACGCGCAGGTTCTTGCGGTGAAGCAATTGGCGAGCCACCAGGGTAGTCGTCGTGCCGGCGGCAAAACCGATCGTCTCATTCTCTTGAACCAGCGCCGCCGCCGCACGGGCAATGCGCTGCTTCTCGGCTGCAAATCGATCTTCACGCACTTGGAACGAAGCGTCGAAGCGGAAAGGCTTGTACACGGCCTCGCCTGCACCCGCCAGCATGGCGCCTCCATGCGTTCGATGCACCAGCCCTTGCTCTTCCAACCGCGTAAGATCGCGCCGAATGCTGGCTGGTGACGTGCCTAATGCCGCAGTCAGGTCATCCACCGAGGCCTTGCCCTGCCGTAACAGCAGCCGCAAAATATCCTTCGCACGTTTGTCGGTCTTTAAAGACATGGCGCCCTAACCACTCCATCCACTTAAAGATTCAACTGCCCTGTCTGGTTCTTCTGGAGAGTAACTTCTCCTCTTACAGAGTCTCCAGGCTGGCCTTGAACGCACGCACTTCTTGCTCGGTAACCACGAACGGCGTGAATTCGTCTGCATGAGAATCTGTGTTCAGGCTAACATTATCCGCCGCACTCTCCCCGTTGTTGTTGAGGGATGTGTGCACTTCGCGGACTCCGGTATGGAGCACAAGATCATGAACATTCGAGGCGCGAATCCCGCCGCCCGCCATGATCCCGATGCGGTCTGCGGCCCTCGCGCGCAGCCTGGCAAGCGACTCCGCGCCAGCCTGCGCATCCAGCGCCCCACCGGAGGTCAAGATCCGGTCTGCACCGCAGGCGATCACTTCTTCCAGTGCGCGATCCAGGTCGTTGCAGGCATCGAAGGCACG
>JAATGG010000232.1 GCA_015654835.1 Terriglobales bacterium | reverse complement strand
GCCAGCGAAGCAACCAGCAGCAACACTCTTCTGCGCCGCCACAACGCCAGCGGCAGCACGGCGAGCCCGCAGAGCAATGGAGAAAGGCGCCAGGCCCCAGTTCCTCGGCTCGCCGGCTCTCCCCCGCCGTTCAACTGGCTCGCCGAAACAGGCTGCCCCGTCGCAATCTGCACCCGCACAACGCTGCTGCTGTTGGCCCCCACCGCTTCGGTAGACGGGTTGAAACTGCACACCGCATTCAGCGGAACCGAGCCGCACTGAAAAGTAAACGCTCCCTGGGAACCGTTCAGCGGCGTCAGCACCAGGTCGTAGCTGGCGGTTTGTCCGTTGGACACACTCTGACTCGCCGCCCCCGACTGCCCCACGGTGAAATCGAATCCCATGCCCGCCAACTGCACCGTTGCAGCGTCCGGCAGCATGCTGCTGGTGATCGTCAAGATGCCGCTTTGCACGCCCGCACTGGTCGGCGCTGAAACCACGCCGGTCGTGCAGCTTGACTGGGGCCCCAACGTCGCCGGACAGGTGTTGTTCACCAGTTGAAAGCCGGGCGATGCGGCGAGGCTCAACCCGTTCAACCCCGCCAACGTGCCCGGATTGCTCACCGTCAGCGTGAGCGGACTGCTGGCCGTACCTACCCCGGTAGAAGGAAACGTCAGCAACCCAGGCTTCGTTTGAATCGTCACCGTCGCCCCGCTCAGCGCAACCGTCGCTGCAATCGCGATGCTCGCCGAGCGGATCGTCAGTGCGCCTGTCACTGGTCCGCTCGCCGTGGGCTGGAAAACCACGCCCACCGTGCAGCTTCCTCCCGCGTTCATGCTTCCCAGGCATCTGTTTTGCGCCACACCGAACTGCGGACTGATCGTAACCGCGGGCGCGCTCGCCGTCGAACCACTCATATTCGTAATCGTCACCGTCTGCACCGCGCTCGATTGGCCGGCGATCACCACCGGAAAGTTCAACTGCGGTGGATTCACGTTGAGCCCTGTGGCCCAGTGCCCTGTCCCGTTCAGCGGCACGGAAACCAGCACGACGCCAACGGATGAGGACGAAACCACCAGCGTCGCCGTGTTCCCGCCAGTCGTAGCTGGCGTAAACGTCACCTGCACCGTGCAACTGCTGCCGTTGCTCAGCGTTGGCCCGCACGTCGTCGCGCCGGTTGCAAAGCTGCCTGCCGAAGACCCGACAATCTGAAAGCCCGGATGAGCCAGCGGCGCCCCGCCTGTATTGCTCACCGTCAACGTCGCCGGCGGACTGCTGGCACCGGCATCCACGGTGGCAAAGATCAACTGCGGCGGACTCACACTGAACGCGGGCGGTTGTACCCCCGTCCCCGTGAGAGTCACAACCTGCGTATGCACCAGGTCGGCGATGGTCAGGGTACCGGTCTGCACCCCAACCTGGCTCGGAGCGAAGATCACGCTGATAACGCAGCTCGCATGGCCGGGCAACACCGTTGTGCAATTGTTCGATGCCTGAAAGACTCCGCTGATCGAGATGGCGATCGACGTCAGCGATTCGTCTCCGCTGTTGGTCACCGAGATGGTCTGCGGGCTCGAAAGCTGCCCAATCACGGTGCCGGGAAAGGCCAGCGCAGCCGCCGAAAGCGTGTCCGTCGGCGGAGTGGCGCCCGTTCCTGTCAGCACCACGGTCTGCGTTCCGGCCGCATCGATAAACGTGAGCGTACCCGTTGCCGGCCCGACCGCGGTGGGCGCGAACGCGACCGTCAACTGGCACGCCGTATTGGCCACCAGAGACGTTGTCCCGCACGAATTGCTGGCAATCGTAAATGGCGGACTAATGGCAATGCTGCTAACCGCCACCGCCGAGGCGGTGCCGTTGCTCGCCGTCACCTGCAGCGGCAAAGAAGTGGTTCCTATCGCCACCATCCCAAAGCTGATCGTGGACGGGCTCAGGTTTACCGGCGGAGGCGCTGTACCGGTCCCGCTCAACGCTACCGTAAATCCTCCTCCTGGAACATTCACGCTGAGGCTAAGTTGGCCCGCCACACTGCCCGTATTGGTGGGCGTAAACGTCACCCGGATCGTGCAGGTGGAACCCGGCGCAACCGGCGCATTCTGGCAGTCGTCGGTCTCGCCAAAGTCTGCGTCCACCGCAATGGACGCTGGCTCCAGTGCGGTTCCGCCCGTATTCGTCAGCGTCACCGTTTGCGCGCTGCTCGTGGTACCGGTCACCTGGTTGGCGAAGGTCAATGAAGCGGGAGCCAGGGTTGCCGTCGTCAACGGCGTGCCCGCAGTCCACAACGGAATCTGCCATATTCCGCGCCCATAGGTCGCCGCGGTCAGCACCTGCGTAGAACTCGCCGCAGAGGTTGTGCTGAGCGCCACCACCGGCGCACCGGGCAATCCGGCCCCGTAGGCGGACCAGCAGGTCGAAGAACTGCCGCCACACGCCGTGATTTGCCGCGTGAAATAGACGCCCGCATCGGTTGCTAGATAAACCGTGTTGGCATCCTGCGGATCCACCGCCAGGCTGTTCACCGGCGCAATCGGCAGGTTTGCTGTCACACTCGCCCAATGCGCCCCTCCGTCCGTCGAGCGGTACACTCCCTGCACCTGTTCCGCCAGATTTGGAATGCCCGCCACCGTCACGTAGACCGTGTTACCCGTCGAGTCGTGCGCATCGACCGAGATGCTCGATACGTCGAACCCATACGCGTTCAGTGAATTTAGATCGTTGAGGACAGGATTCCGGCTCAGGTCCCGCCACACAGGCGGCAAGCCGCTGACCGTGGAAAACGTCGCACTCAAAACGTGGCCGGCGAGGCTCGCTCCTCCCCCCAAAGCCCCATACATGCCAACATAAATCACTTCGCCGCCTGCAACCGGCATGGCCGCCATCGAACGGATAAGCGCGTCCCCGTTGCAGAAACTGCTGCCTCTTCCGCCATCGAGAATCGGGCTGATCGCATTGCCCGTGCTCCACCCCGCCCCGTTGGCGGGCCCGCGCCACACCCGGCAGGTACCGATCAATAGTTGCGACGGGTCGACCGGGTCCACCAGAAAGGGAGCCGGCTCCCCCATCGTGTCCCCGTCTCCGCCGACATCCGCGCTTGTCACCACCGAGTTGGCGCCAAACACAGCCGGAGTGCAATCCGATGCTTGCGCGCACGAGTGGATCGAGACTCCTGGCTGGTTGTTCGCATACCAAGGCCCACCGTTCTGCTGGTCGATTGCGACAGCCCCCCCCTCCCCCCCCAGAATCAAGGGCCAATCCGCCGTAGGCACAGTTGTGTTCTTTACGCCTGCGGTTCCGTTCACCCCTAACCCGGTCATCATCACCAGTGGCTCGGTGTTCGCCTGCGACAGGCTCATCACCTCCGCCAGAGACCCTATCGCCCCATTCAGATTTTGGAAATGCGCGGCATCCGTCGATGCGCATGCCGGCCCAGTCTCACTAATGCCGTCGGTAGACCGCCAGATTCCGCTGTCGTTGCCGACAAAAATCCCCAGCGGGTTGGCCAGGCTCCACGCCAGGGCGTGTTGATATTCGCCCACACCCGCGCTCATGCAGGTGGTGGAGTTGGTGGTATTGCGCCACACGCATCCCTCCGCCAGACTGCATCGCCAAAGATCCTGATCCCCTGCCAACAGCAGCGTATCCTGCCCCACAGGAACCGCGGCCAGCGCCAGAGTGTAGTCGCCATTCTCAATGGTGGCCGGCCCCTGGAAACTGTCGTTGGTCTCCAAGTCCGCACTGCTCCATTGCTTGCCGAAGGCGATTGCCTGGTTGCTGCAGGCGCTCCCACTCATCCCGCATTGATCCTGCCAGATGCCCTGATCCTGGTTGTACGCATCAACCGTCCACGCAAAGGTGTCACCCGTCAGTGGATTTACTGCCAGGGTCCCGCGAAAGATCGGGCAGTTGGTAGAGCCGGTAACACCTGTATTCGTAGGGCAGGCCTGGACACTCAACGCAGTTCCCGGCTGTGCAGCCATCCGCGTCCATGTCACGCCATCCGAAGACTGGTAATAGCCGTGGAAGCGCACTGCCGCCAAAAACATGCGCCGCACCGGGTTCCACACCACAGACGTGGCAGCATTGCCATCCGGCACCGCGAAACGCGTATTGGGCCCTTGTACGTCCACCCCACTACCGTCTGTAATCCGCGCCAGGTTCCAGGTCATTCCACTGTCGGTCGAGTAATACAGCCCCTCGTAACTCGCGTTGGGCCGCGCCGCATTCACCAGCACGCCGCCATACGCCTGCGAAACCGCAGCCACCACCAGTTGCAGGTTCGTCGTGCTCCATGCAAATCCGGCAAAACCTTCCCCCGCAAATCCCCATTGTTTGTCCTGCGTCCCCTGAATCAGATCCCAGGAGTTTCCGCCGTCCTCCGAACGCAGAATGCCAGCCCCGTAATACGAGTCGAGCGCATCGTTGGGGTCGCCCGTTCCGGCGAGGATCATCCCCGTCCCGCCCGGCTGCACAGCCAAAGCCCCAATGCTGATGGACGCGTCCAGTGCGGCATCCAAAGCCCCCACATTGTCGGTCAGCGGAGTAAAGACAACATAAGAAGGATTGGAAACACCTGCGTTCTCCGCCATCCACACGCCGCCGCCGGTCGTTCCCAGGTAGAGGCGATTGCCCGTCGGATCGGAAGGGTCCATGGCCAGCGCGGCAACGCGCCCCGTCACCAACCCGAAGTTGGGCGACACCACCGCCGCAGGTCCGACAGCTTGCCACGTTGCCGTTGAGGATGGCTGGGAAAGAGGCTGGGCCGCGTTCATATGCCGACTGGGGCGCACAACTTCAGTCATGCTCCCTGGTTGCTTGCCGGTCTGCCCGGTCCAGCCCCGCCGGGCAAGAAATCGCTCCGCTTGCGCCACCCTCGGGGGAACAGAAACCGCCCGCATTCTCGCGCCGGTCTCGGAACCCTGGGTTGGCCCCTGTGCCATGGCCGCCATGCCGGCAAACACAGCCGCTGCTGCCGCACAGCGGCACAGGAGTCCGACGGCAAATCGCTCGAAATTCGAGTAGCTCACACGCGCCTGGAATCCGACTCCGGCCTCCCCTCTCGATCACCTTCCGAGGAGGATATGAACAGAATCCAAAGGATGACTCAGTGCGAAACAAGCAACTTCTCTGGGTTGAAATGGTGCTCTATTATGGGACACCCCTGCCTGCAGAGATGTGACGTCCGACACTCATTCGTGTTGCCTCATATAGCTCTTGGCATCGAATTTTTTCGCAATCGAGCTGCCCGTCATCGTGCGCACCAGTCCGAAGACAGGCCGGTCGAACCATGGCCTGTCGTGCTTGCCCACAATCGCCCACGCAATCCCCGCATACCCGTTCGGATCGCGCCCGTCCAACTCATACCGATCGTTCAGCGTCACCGCCCAATCAAAGGCCGTAGCCGGGTCCGGAGCCCATTCCAATATCTTCTTGCCCCAGTACATGCGCAGGTAGCCGTGCATCCATCCGGTCTCTACCATCTCCCGCTGGGCCGCGTTCCATAACTCATCGGCAGTCTCCGCGCTCTCCAATTGCCGCAGAGTATAGCGATAGGGGCGCGGGTCGCCCGCATGTTCCAGCAGGGTCTTGCGCGCCCAGGGCTCGGCGCATTCCCAGCTATCGTAATGCGGATTGTGCCGCACAAACAGCACCGCCAATTCCCGCCAGCCAATCAGTTCATCCAGGAATTTATCGCGTGTCTCTGCCTGCACCTTCCCTTGCTTCACAGTCTTTTCGACCGCCAGCGCAATCGTCAGCGGGCTGATGTGGCCGAAATGCAGATAGGGCGACAGCCGGCTGGTTCCCTGCACCTCAGGGCGGTTGCGCGTCTCTGCATAACCTGCCAGTTGCCCGTCTACAAACGCCTTCAACCTGCGCAACGCCGCATGGGTGCCCCCGGAAAACGCGTCGACCGGGGCAACGGTCCGATCCAGATTCCTCCATCCCGCCGTCATGTCTTCCGAGAGCGAAAAACTTGCCGGAGCCTTCCGCGGCTGCCATGCAGAGAGAGGCATTGTCGTCTTCTGCGCCTTCAGGTAGGCAGGTAACTCCACCTTCAACCGAGGCCGAAAATGATGCAGCAGAAAAAAACTGCGGCCGAAGACCGCCGACGGCACGACAACATCCGCGTCCACCGTCCAATAGGGCACCCGCAACCGCTTCGCCAACACCTTCCGCCAGCGTTCCGGCTCGCGGCATGGATTCTCATCCCCAATCACCAGTGCCGCTTCAACCTCTTCCGCAAATGCCTCAAGCGAATTGCCGGGAGGCCGCCGCACCACAAACCCCACGCCCCGCTCGGCAGCGTCTTCGGCCACATCCCGCAACCCCTGCGCCATAAAATGGTAGTGGCGCAGATTGGCATGGGGATAGCGCGCAATTACCCCGAAATACACCACCACCGGCAATCCCAGCAGGTTTCCCGCCTCAATCGCCACATCCAATGCAGGATTGTCCACAATCCGCATCGCCCGCTGCATCCAATAAAGTACGCACCGTCCGTCTTTGCGCGGCGGCCCTGCCCGGCGCACCAGAATACGGCTCTGATTCGCCAGTCGGCCTAGATCCTCGGGGATCTGCGTTGCATCGAACATTCGCTCCACCTGTGTAATTCCTATTTACGCCCTACGCACCCCAATTGAGTAGCCCTTGAGGAGATATCTATGCCCCCAGTCCCAGAAAACGGAATCGTGAACCAACCCAGCCACTATTCGGTGGATGAAACAGTTGAAAGGCTTAAAGGTATCTTGCAGGCGAAAGGAGTTACCCTGTTTGCATTGATCGATCACAGTGGAGAAGCGGAGAAGGTTGGCATGAAAATGCGCCCCACCAAGCTGCTGATCTTTGGCAATCCCAAGGCAGGCACCCCTCTCATGCTCGCCACGCCCACCATCGCCATCGACCTGCCCCTCAAGATCTTGGTCTGGGAAGACCGCCAGGGCAGCGTCTGGCTCTCCACCAATAGTCCCGCTTATCTGCAGCAGCGTCACGGCATTCCCCCCGAACTGCTCGAAAACATTGCCGTAGCAGAAGCTCTCGCAGCCAAAGCCCGAGCCTGATCCGGACAGGCCCGGGCATGATCGACGATCATCCCGTATCCAGCATCGCCACTCAGCGCACAACCGCCTCAGTGATCTCAAGAGACAGAAAAGGCCGCCCGATCAGGCAGCCTTTCTCCGATAACAACTCGATGTTTTGAAATATGTGGCCCTATCTCCCAGGGACCATTCGCACGTTCTTACTCTCTGCAAAAAAAGCGCTGTCTTCAGGACCACTTTCCTACCAGCGTCCCCACGCCCGGCTAATATAATCCGACAACGTCATCCCGATCAGCGCCAGAAACGTAAACAGTCCCGCGCCCACCGTCAGCTTCGTCAACTTGGAGCTATATTTCACATGCATAAAAAACAGCACCACCAGCGTCGCCTTGATGACTGCGATGCCAATCGCCACAATCGGATTGAAGACCCCCATCTCGATATACGAGGCTCCCACCGTCAAGCCGGTGGCCACCAGCAGCGCCGCGAAGATCGTCGCATACACCGCCGGACTGACGATGTGATGCTCTTCGTAATCGTTTTTAGGCCCGCCTTCGTGCTCGTGATCCAAATGCTCGCTCATGCCGTTTCCCCTCATGCGTGCCTGCTGATCAAATAGAGCAGCGGGAACAGGAAAATCCAGATAATATCCACGAAGTGCCAGTAGAGACCGAAGTTCTCGACAAACGAAATATGCCCGTCGGTATAATCCCCGGCCCGCGCACGAAAGATCATGTAACCCAGAATGCAGATCCCGATAATCATGTGCAGCGCGTGCATTCCGGTCATCGCAAAGTAGAGAAAGAAATAAAGCTCCGTGTGCCGCGCCATATCCAGAGCCAGCGGCTTGTCTCCATACTCGCTCGCCGCTTTGTCGCTGGCCGGATCGACAAACGACTTTACGCTATAGTGCAGCCCTGGAACATGGTGCTTCTCAATCTTCTCCGCATACTCGATCGACTTGATCCCCAGGAACCCAAGGCCTAAAACAAACGTGGCAATCAGGCACAGCACCAGCCCCTGTTTGCGCCGCGTCTCCGCATACCACACCCCCATCGCCATGGTAAAGCTTGAACTGATCAGCACCCCGGTATTCAGCGTGCCCCAGAAGATACTCAACTGGTGCGAGCCAGCCACAAACGCCGGATAATACCAGTTCCGATAAATCAGATAAGCGGTAAACATCCCGCCGAAAAACATGATTTCCGTCAGCAGGAAAAGCCACATCGCAAAGCTCGTGGCATCCGCCTGCTGGTCCATCGTGGCGAAGTGGTGGCGCTGATAGGACGGATGCGCGGGATGCCCCGTCTCCAACTCGTCATGGGCAATCGCTGGACTATCCGGCACTGGCTACCTCTTTTTCTTTCTGGCGCTCCAGCCATTCGTAGTCGTAGGCATCATGGTCCATCACCGGAACCTCAAGAAAATTCTCCGTCAACGGCGGCGATTGAATCTGCCACTCCAGCCCCGTAGCCTGCCATGGATTGTTGCCGGCAATCTCGCCGTACTTCAACGACCACGTCAGATAGAGAATCGGCAATAAGTAGCCCACGCCCAGAATCGTCGCCCCCGCCGTCGAAAAGACATTCAGAATCTGGAACTCCGGAGGATACGCCGCATAGCGCCGCGGCATTCCCAGCGTGCCCAGAATGAATTGCGGAAAAAACGTAAAATTGAATCCGATAAATGTAACTACCGCCGCTAACTGCGAGATCTTCTCCGGATACATGCGGCCGGTAATCTTCGGCCACCAGAAATGAATCCCCGCCAGGTACGCCATCAACATGCCGCCCACCATCACAAAGTGAAAGTGCGCCACGATGAAGTAAGTCTCCGTCAGGTGAATGTCCGTTCCCGATGTGCCGAGAAAGACTCCCGTCAGTCCGCCAATGGTAAACAGACCCATAAATCCGAACGCGTAAAGCATAGGCGTTTCAAACGTGATCGAGCCTTTATAAAGCGTAAAGGTCCAGTTGAAAATCTTGATCGCCGAAGGCACCGCCACCAGCATCGTCAGCAGCGAGAACACCAGCATCGAGTAACTCGAAACACCCATGATGAACATATGGTGCTCCCAGACAAAAAAGCCGAACACCGCAATCGCCACCGATGAAAAGGCCACCGCCGTATACCCGAACACCCGCTTGCGGCTAAAAGCCGAAATCACCTCGGAGATCACGCCCATCCCCGGCAAAATCATGATGTAGACCGCGGGGTGCGAATAGAACCAGAACAAGTGCTGGAATAGCAGCGGATCGCCGCCCTTGGTCGGATCGAAAACGCCGATGCCCACCGTGCGCTCAAGCGCCACCAGCACCAGCGCAATCGCCAGCACCGGCGTGCCCAACACCATCAGAATGCTGGCCGCATAATTCGACCACACAAACAGCGGCAGCCGGAACCATGTCATCCCCGGCGCCCGCATTTTATGGATGGTTACGATAAAGTTCAGTCCTGTAAAAATCGAGCTGAAACCGGCAATAAAAATCGCCATTCCTGTTGTCAGAACATTGGTATTCACATAGTGCGTCGAAAGCGGCGTCGTGAATGTCCAGCCGGTATCGACACCACCCGAGATCATCGTATAGAGCACCAGGATGCCGCCGGCAATATAGAGATACCAGCTCAGCAAATTGATCTTTGGCAGCGCCAGGTCCTTGGCCCCGATCATCAACGGGATCAGAAAATTCCCCAGCGTCGCCGGCACCGACGGCACTAGGAACAGAAAGATCATCACCACTCCGTGCATGGTGAAAACCTTGTTATAGGTGTCCGCGGCCATCAGGTCCGATTGCGGCGTCAGCAACTCCAGCCGGATCACTCCCGCCAGGGCTCCGCCTATCGTGAAAAAGAAGGTGATCGAGATCAGGTAGAGAATCGCGATCCGCTTGTGATCGCTCGTCAGCAGCCAGCTCAGAAGACCATTCTCCTTCGTGATGAAGTTGATCTTGGGAATTCTGGCCGTAGACTGGTCGGGAAGACTGACAATTGTGCTGCTCATTGTTTCACCATCCCCCGCGCTGTCGAACCTCGTGCTGCCGGAGCAACCTTGCCTTCTCCCTCCGGCAACAAGCCTGTCGTGTTCAGCGTCTGATCAACGCGGTAATTCGAATTCAGATTCTTGATGTACTCAACCAGCGCAATCACGCCGTCCTCACTGATCTGCCCCTGATACGTGGGCATAATCGGCGAGAAGCCCTGCGTCACATGCTCCGACGGATTCAAGATCGACTCGCGCAGATAGGCCTCGTCCGCCGTTTGCGTCTGTCCATTCGTCAATGTCAGCTTGGAGCCATAGACGTTGGCCAGATTCGGCCCGCGCGCATCCGGCCTTCCATTGTGGCAGGCATTGCAGCTCAGGCTCGCGAACAGTCGCTCGCCGTTCTGCGCCAGCGACGCGCCGCTGGTCGATTCGGCCAGCCACTTCTTAAAATCGTCCGGTGTCATTACCACGATGTCGCCGATCATCTGCGAGTGATTGGTGCCGCAATACTGCGTGCAGAACAGGTGATAGGTGCCGGGCGTTGTCGGTTCGAACCACACCGTCGTATAGCGGCCGGGAATCGCCTCGCGCTTCACGCGGAATGCGGGAATCGAAAAGCTGTGAAACACATCCTGCGAAATCAGCGTCAACTGCACCGCCTGTCCGGTCGGAACATGCAGTGAATTGATCTCATGCTGCCCGCCCGGATGCTCCGCCTTCCACATCCACTGCTTGCCGACAACATAGATATTCATCGCATTCGCCGGCGGCGTATAGACGCGGAAATAAATCAGCGCTCCCCACACGAACATGATCAGAAACAGTCCCAGCGGAATGATCGTCCAGGTCGCCTCCAGCAGTGTCGACCCTTCGATCTGCACCGCCACCGGATGCCGCTTCTTGCTATAGAGAATGCAAAAGCTGGTGACCAGCAAAATTACGATTGTCAGCCCGATCAGGCTCACCAGAACCATGAAGAAATAGAGCGCGTCCATCTGAGGCGCAATACGGCTCGCCTCCGGCGGATACAGCTCGAAGTTCGTCAGCCACTTGACGAAAAACTGCCAGATTACTGGACTAATGTGGTTCATTCCGTTTTCCGTTCACCTTTGGTTCCTGTGCCCGCTATGCCGTTTCTCGCTGCCCTGTTTTCAGCCGCCCCATCCCCCATCGCCGCGTCGCTAATTGGATGGTCCTGCCGAACATCTCGCCGAAACATGACAAACATGAATCCGCCGAGCAGCCCCATCGTCAGCAAGCCGCCCGCCTGCACCACCCGCGCCACGATCAGGCTGTGCTTATTGGTCCCCGGATCGTAGTGGTAGCAGTAAGTCAAAATGTTATCGACAGGCGATCCGATATGGTTACTAGATGCCTCGATCAGCCCCAGCCGCAGATCCTTCGGCGAATACTCTACGCCCATGTAATACTGCGCCAGCTTGCCCGTCTCCGTCACAATCTGGATCGAGCTCGCATGGGCAAACTGCGTCAGCTTACCGTCCGGCCCGGGAATCTTCACATAGCCGAATCCGACTGCCTTGGTCAGCGCATCAATGTTCGACTGCGCGCCGGTGAGAAAGTGCCATCCCTCTGCGGTGTCCGGATGCCCATAACGCTTTAGGTAGGTGCGTTTTTTCGCCGCTGCCAGGTCCGTGCCTTCCGTGGGATCGATGCTCACCACGATTACATTGAAGTCCCTGCCCGGCACCTCATCCACCATCTGCAGCGCGCCCGTCAGCCCGTTCAACTCCTCCGAACACAGCATCGGGCATTGGTAATACACCAGCGCCAGAATCGCCGGCTTCTTGCCGAAGTAACTCCCTAACTGCACCTGCCTGCCCGCATCGTCGGTGAATCTGAGGTTCAGTGGCAACTGCTGGTTGAGATGCTGCGCAATGCCGACGCCATTAAGAATCGCTGGCGGCTTATCGTTGGCCGCGCCCATTTGCTTGTCGCCGTAGCCTGAAACCTGCGCCCTCGCTAGCTGCGCCGCCAGGCACGACACAATCAAGAAAGCCGCGGCCTTGGCCACTTTGCCTCCCCTTTTCCGGATTGTGCACGTACCTTGCATAAGCCCTTCTTTCTTCCACTACACCCGAAGTTCGCTATCTTCTATTCGAGACGGGAATAGCGAGCGACAACTTACTGCGGCCTGCGCGCTTCGGCGTTCCGCTGCGTCGCAAGATCCTGCTCATAGGCAGTCCGCGCGAACCCGGTAGTCAGCGGCGCCGTCACCACCGGCGCCTGATCGCCAGCCATCAAAGGCGCATGTTCCACCGCCGGTGCCACCGCCAGCCCGCGCTCGGCCACTAACTGCATCGCCCGCTCAATTGGAATCCGCACCTTTCCCGGCTGTCCATCGATCCGCGTGTAGTTCTCCAGCAACAGATCTTCGCGCACATGCAGATCGGCCACATCCTGATTGCCATCGTCCAACTGCACCCGCGGCGTAGGAAACTGCTGCGTCAGCGTCGCCATCTGGTGCTGCAGTTGCGGGTTATTCGGCAAGTTACCCAGTTCCCGCACATCCATCGTTTTCGTCCACTTGCTGTTGGGTCCGTCTTCTCGCTTCAATTCGGCATTGATCACCTTGCCGATGCCATAAGACAGCACCGCCACCACGACCACCAACACGCCGAGCGCCGTCAAAAACACCAGGATGCCGGTGACCCGAACATCCGACTGTTCATACCCTCGCGATGCATCGACTTTTTCCGACCCATGAGAGCCTATCTTTTCGTGCTCGTCGTTAGGCATGTTCAGGCTCCAGAATCTCCGCCAGATGCGGGTCGTTAGTCTGCACCAGCGGGCGCGTCTTCAACTGCGTGCAATAGAACGCAATCCAGAAGGCGACCATCGCCACCGGCACCGCCACATATTCAAAAATTCCCCAACTCGCATGAAGGTTGCGCGCCGCATCCTTGAAGTTGGGTTCGATCAGCCAGAACAGATCGAAGGCCTTGGCAAAAATCATCCACTGGCACACCCGCACCAGCCGTTTCTTATTTCGTTTGATGTCGCGCGACAGCAGCAGCGTAAACGGGATCAGCCAATGGAAGAGAAAGTCGAGCGTGATGATGACGCCCCAGTGTCCGCGAATGCGATCCAGATACCAGGGAATCTCTTCCGGCAAGTTGCCCGACCAGATGATAAGAAATTGCGAAAAGGCCAGGTAGATATTCAGCATCACAAAGGCAAAGGTGAACTTGCCCAGGTCATGCTGCTCTGTCTGACGCAAGAGCGTATGAAAGGGTTCGCCTTTCGACAGCCCGATTGAAACGATAATACTCAGCGCCAATACCAGGTATCCCTGTCCCACCAGAAAAAGCAGCCCGTATACAGACGAGTACCAGGTCACATCGAGCGACATCACCCAATAAATCACCGCGGCGGTCATTGTCAGTGCATAGACAACGATGCCGGGCCCACTCACGTTCTCAAATTTCTTGATCCAGAAAGGCGTGCTCTCCAGGCCATCCGCATCGCGCTTCAACGCCAGCGCGTTCAAG
>JAATGG010000275.1 GCA_015654835.1 Terriglobales bacterium | reverse complement strand
CCATCGTCGGTATCCCGACCTCTTTGCCTTCGGCTACAAAGGACGAACAACCCGACCCAATAAGGAAGCCCAGATGTTGAGCGTTCATCGCATCGTTAAGTTGCTCGCGAACACGGGACGCCGCATCTCTCCAATCCAGAGTGTAGCCATCCTTGGAATCCAAAATGTCTTGCTTGCCTTTGTAGAAGTGCAACCCTTCGGGCTTCGCTTCATCTGACGTAGTTGTCATAACCGCCTCATGTTCATGCTGGAGTGGACCAAAAGGATGTCGAGGCAAAGTGGGCCAAAATACCTGGCGTGGTGGGGTGTCACAAGCGAACAACATCCTTCGTGCACCAATTCTAGAGCATCACTACAAGCCAAACATCATTATCTGTCGGGTGTGAGGTGTTCATTTTGGCTAATTTCAAATAAATGGAAAGAGGCATTGCGACTAAAAATGCCATAGCCGCAAGCGTTATGCTGCAGGCAGCAACAGAACGCGACCAAGGTCCTGCAACAGACATGGCCTCTGCTTGCAAACTCCGGCACCTCATTTGCTTTCTTCGCAATTAACCGGGCTAGACCCAAGAAGAATGCGGGGACGTCAGCGCTGTCCAGAACGGCAAGAAAATGGAACTTGTGCTTGAGGTTGATCGCGGATAGCACAGAGGGACTCGATCATGTCGCCCGCTAACCGGCCGCCTGAACCATGGAACTCCTTCTCAATGGAGTTGGGTTCGCACTGCAAGATCCTCCCTCCGGAATAGGAGCTATAGACTGTCGATAAAATTGTTGCTCCTGTTGCTTATCCGAAACCATACTGCGCAGAAATACCGTGGACATATGTTTGATTGAACGCATTGCGAGTGCAATCGAATGAGTCAGTAATTGGTCGTTGGATCTACTGCAATTGCGCATGAGCAACGGACTCAACGAATTCGTCGGATTCTTCGCGTGAAATCTCTAGTCTCCGCCTCAGCGCACATTTGTGCTCGAAAAGGAGATTTCCCCAATGTCCAAGTATGCTGTGCGAAAACTGTCATTTGTTCTACTCCTCGTACTGTTGACCGGTCCCGTTGGCCGGGCGTTCGCCTCAGGTACGGGGCAAACCTCCACATCCTCGCCAACGTCAAGCAGTTCCTCATCGTCCACCGCGAACGGCATTACCGGGACCGATCCGGAGCCCATCGACCCAGATATTGTGAGCATCATTCTCACCCTGCTCAATCTGGCGTAAAATCCAGTCCATAGCGCCCCATGGCGGCCGTCCGAGCGGAGAGGAATGGATGCATTTATCTGATCTTGATCTTCTGTTTTGGACGGCCGGCTTCGGAGCCCATCTCATCCTTTTCTGTGTCCTCCTCATCCGCCGCCGTTATAGGGAATTTCCGATCTTCTCTGCATTCATCTTTTCAAACATCGTAAGGACGGTAGCACTCTATTTCGTTGAACAGCATGGAAACAAAGCCAGCTACTTCTACACCTTTTGGTCGCTCGGTCTGCTTGACACCGGGCTTCAACTTGCGGTCGTCTACGAAATGTACTCCTGCACTTTCCGTCCCCTTGGTCGATGGGCGCGCGACATTCGAGGCACGTTCTCCTGGCTCGTGGCCGCAACGATTACTGTTGCTGCGGGCCTGACCTGGCTGGCGGCGCCGCCTGTGCGCCTCTGGATGCAGGCAGTTGTCATCAGGAGCAACTTCTTCTCATCCGTCTGTCTGACTGAACTCTTCGTCGGGATGATTGTCCTCGCAGTAAAGTCGGGGCTTCCATGGAAGTCCCATGTCGCTCGAATTTCCCAGGGTCTTGGTGTTTATTCCGGCATCGACCTGTTGATCGAGACCGGGCACAGCTACTTCGGCGCGGGCCGGAGCACGCAGGTTTACGCTGTGCTGTCCCACTTCCGCATGAGTGCCTATCTGGTTTGCGTTGCGTACTGGATCGTCATGCTTTGGCGTAATGCCCCGGAACCGAGAAAGCTACCAGACAGCTTGCGCGGGCAGTTGATCCGGCTGCAGCGTTCTGCGAACTCGGACCTTGAAAAAATTCGTGTGAGGAAATGATGGTGAACACCCGCACGGTCGTTTATTTATTCTCGGTCGCGACTCTGGTGACGGCACTTCTGGTGATCGCCGTGCATTATCTTCGTCGTGCCGGGAGATCCTCGCGAAATGATTGGGAGAACCTCTTGAAACGGTTGATTGCTGTGGACCGCAGTTCCATTGCTGAAGTCGCACTCGACATTATCGACGAGTCTGGGCAACAGCGAAGGGATGAGGGCAGCGCGACCCTCGAGCCGGAACAGATATGGAAGCTGGTGGGCGGGCTCGACGGTCTGGAAGTGCTGGCGGCAAATTGCGCCGTACTGATCGATTTGGCATTTTACGTTCAGCAGTGGTATCCCGAGGCGCTCCTGGTGACAGAGCAGATGCGTCTAAGCACCAGGGAAATCCAGTGGCATGTCGAAAGACTTCGCGGCGCAAAGAGAACCGGCAAGCTGGAGAGCGCATTTCCCATGTATGCCCAACGCGCGGTCGCGACGTATTATCTTATGACGCGCCGGATACTTGCTCTTTATGAACTGGGCAACCATGTAATGCTGGCCGATTTAGAGAGGACTCTCTGACGAGATAATGCGGGGCCGATCGCTGATCTCCGCGAGGTATAGTGTTCACGCGGCTTCTGACCACTCCGGGCTTCGGTCTACGCTGCAGAAGATGGCTCTTCCAAGCACATAAGAACGCAGGCGACGCGGCCGATCACCTCGACTTCCTTCCGGTATCGCCAGCGGTGACCGGTCGCATAGGAAAGCATATGTGGAACCAGAGTCAGCCATTCAGCATTCTTGTCAAGTTCGCACCAGCCGCAAAAATAGCCGGCATGTGCCAGAAGGAAATAGATCGGGCGATCGAATTCGTTCGTCCACTCTCTCCGGTGAGCGATAGAGCGTCGCTGTGTGTTGATCAGGACAATTGATCCAGACCGGATCATCGGATCGAGAGTCTTATCCAAGCGCCCGATGATGCCGCGACAGAATTGGCTCGGCAGAGGACCCTCCGGTGAAAGAAGAGTCGTATGATCTGGGACGGGTTCAACGGCGATGCTATCGGGAAGCCATGACCGCGCGTGCTCTTCTAGTGGCCCTCCTGTCAGGAGAAGGGTCGTATTGGGACCCAGCGGGCAATTGCGCTCCAATGAATTCTTGGCGGCGCTCGAACAATAGGCAAGCAGTTGCTCAGGGGAAATGCTGTAGATGGCCGCAAGCACGATCAGCTTGATCACAGAGAGACCCCGCCCATCGCGCTCGACACGGTTCAGCCAACTCGCGGAGATTCGGCAAGATGGGTTTTCCCTATCCTGTGCAATGCGTAAGCTACGCTCCTCCACTTCACGCAGAGTAAGTCCCCACTTCATCCTGACAGCACGGAGCTTGGCGCCAATCTGTTTCATCTGGAGGCCTCCTGCCGAAACCGCAGATACTTGGGTGATTCATCAAGCGCGCAACCCGTCGCAAAAAAGTAACTTTCAGTACTGTTACCTGCCTCTCGACCCACTAGGCTGTCGCCTCGTCCTGACCTGACCACTCAACTGCCGATCGACCACTCACCGCATGAGTATTCTTGGCTCAGATGCGCGAGTTGCGATGGCGCTTCGGCAAAATTGTTCAAAAAGCCCAGCTATCCAGTGGTTCATGCCAGGCCGGTTGGCTGAAATACTCATCCACAGCGTTATTCATCCATTGATAGGAAATTCGTCCGGCAATCGTGAGCGCGGCAAGTAGCAAGATGCCGCAAACCGCGTTGGAGACCGCGTCGCCGACCGAGGACCATCTCGAACGCAAGCGCGCGTCGAAGAACTCGCGGTGATCACCTCGAAGGAATGGCCTATGCTTCTTGAAACCCAGAGTCTTCGTTGAAACGGATGCGGTATTCTTCCCCGTCGTTGTCATTTTCATCGTCCTCCTCTGGCGGTTCTCGCCGCAGTTCGCTTTCCCTGGTAGCCGCATATGCCGCCCGTTCCCGCTTGTCCCGGCGGACATCGAGAAGTTGTTCGCCGACGGTGTGCTTCGGCGAATGCACGTATTGGACATAGGCTTCGAACAGAGACTGATTGGGAATACCACGCTTCAAGAGATCAGGCAGATGGCGCTTATATGCGTCAGCTAGTGATTCTGGAGTGATGGTGTAGGAACGTCTTCTGCCGTGTATCGAAACGGAGGCTTGCAACCATCCCTGCTCGATCCAGAGACGAATCTCGTCCTTTCGTATACGCAGCGCTCTTGCAAGACTCTCCAGAGAAAAGATGTCGCAGCGAATCTCCCGTACTCCGAGGCGATTCCTTTGCAACATGCTTCGAACCGACTTAGCCGTGCGACCGAGTTTCTTCGCGATCTCGTCAACAGACCGCTTAATAATCTCCTCACGCACGAAATCGATTTCCTCGTCCGCCCAGCGGCGATTGGCTACTCTCCCCTTGAGCCCATACTGGATAACGAAACGCCAACATTGTTCGCTGGGACGCCCTGTATTGCGCTGCAATCGAACTACCAACTGCTCAAGTTTGTTTCCGGAGAGGACCTTGGCTTGAGCGGCAAGAGCCAAGGCCTCCGGACTCCAGCCATGGGAGCCCTCGGAGGATGGGGGAAGATTTGCCATACACGCCTCGCATTGGGGTCACTCTCAGGATCAGTCGGCTCATGGCCAATCGGGTCCAGAGTCTTGTCCCTGCCCAACAAACGAATGAGGAATCTTTGTCTGTCGCCTATCTTTGCTGAGACACCCGTTGCGAAAAAGCACCAGATCTGGCTCTCACTGGACGGCACGACCCGGATTCGCGCTTGGGGATGCAAGCGACGGATGTGGGCGCAATTCTCGGGCTATCAAGAACAGTCCCGGAATGGCTTGAGACGAGTCTGCCATTGGTTGAATTCGTATTGCAAGGGAAACTGGTTCGCAGGATGCGACATTCTCATTGAAGTCCGCTGCGATCTTGCGAGGGCACCCGGACAACATTCAAGCGGCTCATTGATGCTGCAATAGCAGGAAGGGGTCGAGGCGAGATTAGTGGAAAGCATGAAGAGCGCGCCCGCGGAGTAGGAGCATGAAACTTGGTGAAGCAACTGACGGTCAACGCCGATCACCTAGTTTCGCGTACTCATGGCCGATGATATTGTCAGCCGTTTGGCGTGAGGTGGGCCGAAATGTCTGACAGGAATTGTTCTTGCGACTCGAAAGCAGATGGATGTGCATCGCGACAATTCACCTCGAGTTACCGCTAGCTACGAGGAGATTTGCTCAACCGCTTCTGCTCCTTTGCATTAGTCGCCCATATTTCTTCCGCTTCAACTATAAGCGTTCCAAGTCTAACGTTGAGCAACGTGGCTAGGTCATGCATTGTCCGCATAGTCGCACTCTTTGTCCCGCGTTCAACATCCCCAATGTAACGCAGGCTGTAGCCGGAAGCGACGGCAAGATCCATCTGCGACAAGCCTCTCTTCTCGCGTCGGGCAAGGAGAACTTGACCAAATGCTTGCTCTAAAGTTGCGGCTCCGTGCTTGTTGTTCTTCGCCACAGGCCAATCTTTTCCGATTGGCAGTTTTGATGAAGGCACTATAGTGCCTCTATTGAGGTTCTGGTAATAGGGCTTGCGATCTGGGATCTTGTCGGCTGGCTCAAACAGTCCGCCTCATCCACTCGTACTCCAAGCGCAACAATGGCGGTGGGGAACTTTACTTACTACAGGGTAGAGTTACGCAGTTGTTTTGCTTGAATGATGAGAGTCTCAAGAGGAATGCTGTAAAACGCGGCGAAATCTTCCATGGTCCGCAGGGTAGGGCTCTTCTCCCCACGCTCTATCATTCCGATGGCTCGTTGGCTGTAGCCTGTATCCGCAGAAACTTCAACCTGCTTGATCCCCTTGCCTTCCCGCAACGTTCGGAGGGTCTGGCCAAACGCCTCCTCGAGAGTGAGGGGCGTCGGTTTCGGGAAGTCGGCCATGTATCAATTTTTAGGGTTGACGCCACGCCATGAAGGCACTATAGTGCCTTCATGGCGTGGCACTATAGTGCTTACTGATTTTTCTCGTTTAGCTTCGCAAGCCCAACTCTCACTTTCATCAGAAGGAACCGCATGAGTTCCGAAGCCGCCTATTTCCCCGAGGCACTGGCGAGCACATCGGACGCGCTCGGACTAGGCCATTCTGCGCCTGAGGTTCCTTCTGAACTCTGCGACGAAGCTCAATCCCCAATCGCTATGCCGGCGCTTCCTTCTGCGTCCGTTATCGAGATTTCTGATATCTCCGACGAATTGCTCCTGGAACAGGTTAGTGAAGGGGCCAAAGACGCGCTCGGCGTTCTTTTCCGACGCTATGCTCGTGCTGTGCGCAATGTCGCCTACCGGATTCTGAGGAACGAGGCCGAGGCGGACGATCTGGTGCAGGAAGTCTTTCTCTTCATCTTCCGCAAAGCCGCGCTTTTCGATAGCGCCCAATCGGCACCGGCCTCGTGGATCATCCATGTGGCCTACCATCGGGCTTTCGACCGGCGCCGTTACCTGAATACGCGCCATTTCTATACCACTCAGGAACTGGACGAGACGTCCCTGCGCCTGGCCGACAAAAGGGAGGAAATCCCGTTCCACTCGCAGTCGATGGAGGGTATCCTTGGGAAGCAGTTGATGGCGCGGTTTGATGCCCGGCTCACCCCGGAGCAGCGAGAGACCATCCAGCTTTACTTCTTTGAGGGGTATGCTCTCAAGGAGATAGCCGAAGCCACGGGGCGCTCCATCGTTAATGTCAGAAGCCATTACTATCGCGGGCTGGAACGGTTGCGGAAATACGTTCTGCCCGAAAAATTGCGGTCAAAGTGAGTAAGACACCACAAAACGGCCCCGCTCAGGGCGTTTGGACGCTGCCGCTCGATCCTCATCACGAGTTCGAGTCGCTCTGTGCGCTCTCGACGACAGGCGAATTGACCGCGGAGGAATGGGCGCGGCTCACCGAACACCTGGCCCACTGCGACGCCTGCCGAGAAGCCAAGCGCCAATATGAGCAAGTGATCTCGACGACAATGCCTGCGCTGGCTGCAGAATCCGCCCCAGAACACGAGGATGAGCGCGCGCCTGGTTCATGGTCGATCGAAGAGGCTGAAGCCCGGCTGATGGAATCGCTTCAAACCGAGCCAGCGCCAGGACGCGTGGCTTCTGTCTCTTCATCCTCATTAAGGTCCATCTCGCGGTGGAAACCCGCGCGCCGCTACGCCATGGCAGCATCCATTCTGTTGGCTTGCGGCTTCGCTGGCTATCGAGTCGGTGTTCTGCGGGAAAGTGGTTCAGTAGCGATCCATGTGCCGGCGGCTTCGTTGGCGCCAAGCAACCAGGCGCGCATGAACCCTCCTGCAATCACCACTGTTCCCTCACTCGCAAAGAAGATCCCCCTGGACGACAGCCAAGGAGGGGCGTCGCGAGACCAACTCCGCATGAGCGAAGTGGAACTGGCCAAGCTGAAAGACCAACTCGCTCAACTGGAAGACGAACTGACGAGACGGAGTGCAGATCTTGATCGCAGTATCGAGGCTCGGGCGAATCTGGACCGGCAGTTGGCCCTGGCGCAGGCCAACCAACAGAGCCTGCAAGCAAAGCTCAGCCAGGTTGGCGAACAGCTTCCCCAGGAGACTCCGCCGTCGCTTGAACTCAAGACGCAAGTCAGGGATCTCACCGCGGCGCTCGCGGACAAGGATAGAGAGATCGGCGAAGAGCGGGAGTTGCTGCAGCACGACCGCGACATCCGGAATCTGATTGGCGCCCGCAACCTCTACATAGCCGAGATCTACGATGTCGCGAAGTCCGGAAACACGCAGAAGCCCTTTGGGCGTGTCTTCTACACCAAGGACAAATCGCTCATCTTCTACGGTTACGATCTCGACCAGCAGCGGGGCGTCCGGAAGGCTAGCACATTCCAGGCGTGGGGAAGCCACGGAGCCGACAGGCAGCACGCAGTCAGCCTGGGCCTCCTCTATCAGGACGATGCCAACCAGAAGCGCTGGGTGCTGAAGTTCAATGATGCAAGGACGATTGCGAAGATCGATGCTGTGTTTATCACGGTCGAGCCGGATGGCGGGAGCGCGAAGCCAACCACGAAGCCGCTGCTCTTCACTTACCTCCGTCTCGACCCCAACCACCCCTAGCAACGCAGTTCACTGCGGTCCAGGGATTCGGTGCGCTATGAAATCAATCCTTCTCGTAGACGACGAAGCGCTCATCTGTGCTGAATTCAAACGGACTCTTGAGAGCTTCGAATTCCAGGTGTCGACAGCTCATACCCTGGAGAGTGCTCTGCGTTCGATTCGAAAAGAAGCATTCGACGCGATCCTTCTCGAATTTAACCTCCGATCTGAACGCAGAGCCCATCCAACAACGGGAAACGGCGTCAAGCTGGTTCGCCAGGTTCGCGCCATGCATGTTGCTGTTCCCATCCTCATGTACACGGCCATGACTGGAGAACCTTACGAATCTGCTTCCCTCGAAGCGGGTGCCGACGAATTCATCTCGAAGACCGCCAGAATTCCTTTCCTCGTCTCTCGCGTTGGCGTACATATTCGCAGGCGCGAACGCGATTTGAGAAAAGCATCAGCAGGGACCAGTAGCCGCAGTGTCTCCAGATCTCCTGAATCGACGCGTACGCGGCGCGCTGTCAAAGCCTCTGAATAGCGCTCGTCACTCAAAGAGCCGTTCAGCAAAAACCTCCGAGCAAAAGCCCACCATGCTCATGCGATGGCACGGACTCCCGCCGCCATCAAGACGGTGAGTCGAAGATTTGCTGTCGAAGTGCCGGCGTAAAGCTCGACGCAATCCCACTCTGCCCTCTCCATTCCGCGCATCCTATATGCCGCACTCGCTCCGCGCGCGTCAGGGCAGTCGGTAACAATCGCCGTCACAATTGTGTCGCCTCTTGCGTAAGTGAGGTGAACAACCATCCCTTGCGCCCGTTTGAGGAGTCCCACTTGAAACTCTTTCATACACTTCTGCTGCTGTTGCTGACTCTCAGTGTATCGACGCTGCTCGATGCTCAATCGACCAACGCAACACTCAGCGGCGTTGTCGTCGATTCCGCAGGGAAAGTCATTCCTGACGCGATGATCGAAATACTGAATGAAGCAACCAACATGCACTATGCCGGCCAAACAAACGGCACCGGCATTTATACAGTTTCGATCCTTCCTCCCGGCCAGTATCGCGTGCAGGTCTCGAAAGACGGATTCAAAACAATCATCAAGCCCGGCATTATTCTGAACGTTCAAAGCGCATTGGCGCTGAACTTCACTTTGCCGATCGGAGCCACCTCCGAGACAGTCACTGTGGATTCTGGCACATCGTCGCTCAATACAACCGATGCCTCAGTCACCACTGTGATTGACCGCAAGTTCGTTCAAAATATTCCATTGAATGGGCGGAGCTTTCAGGACCTGATTTCACTGACTCCTGGCGTCGTCACACAAAGCCCGCAGTCCGGCGGTGCCGCAACGGTCAGCGGTGACTTCAGCGTGAACGGACAGAGAACAGAATCCAACTACTATTCGGTTGACGGCGTATCCGGAAACATCTCGGCGGGTAACGGATATGGGACTCAGACGGCCGCCACAAGCGGATCGGTCCCTTCCTCCACTGCTCTAGGCACAACACAGAGCCTGATCTCAGTCGACGCGCTGCAGGAATTTCGGGTAGCGAGTTCCACCTATTCTGCAGAATACGGGCGCAGTCCCGGCGGCCAGTTTTCCTTGTTGACGCGATCGGGGACGAACCAGTTCCATGGCACGGCATACGACTACCTGCGCAACAGTTTCTTCGACGCAAACGACTGGTTTAATGATCACTACGGTGAGTTGCCCGCCGCGTTACGTCAAAACGATTTTGGGGCAACACTCGGTGGCCCTGTGATCGCCCCGCATCTGTATTCCGGGCGAGACAGAACCTTTTTCTTTCTGTCCTATGAAGGGTTGCGGTTAACACAGCCGCAAGCGGCCTCTATCAACTACGTTCCCGATACCTACATGAGAGAACAGGCTCCCCCTGCTATCCAGCCAATTCTGAACGCATTTCCAATCCAAACCGGGACAGACTACGGAACGGCTGCAAATCCCGGCCTCGCGCAGTTCATCAAAGCCTATTCCGTTCCCAGCCAGATCGACTCGACCAGCATCCGGCTCGATCATACATTCACTCCAAAACTGGCAATCTTCTTCCGTTACGGGACAACGCCGAGTTCAACCCAGTCTCGAAGCCTCTCGGAGGTCGCCCGGCAACACATTCGCACCAGCACGTACACTCTGGGAGCGACGAGTCGTCTGACAAGCACCATGGAAAACGAATTTCGTCTCGGCTATGGGAAGAGCAAATCGTCACAAGCTGGTACGATCGATGCCTTTGGCTCAGGAACTCCGGTAGATCTGGCAGAGCAGTTGGGCGTCGGCGGATATGCCAACCCATCCCCCTATTTCGGTATTTTCGTGTCTGGTGTCGGCAATGCAGTGTTCAATGTCACGAATGCCAAAAGCGAGGTGAAGCAGTGGAATCTCGTGGATTCGGTGAGTACTTCTGTGGGAAGCCATGAAATCAAGATCGGAATTGACTATCGCAGAGTATTCGCGCCCACCGATCCACCTGCAACATCGCCGGCTGCGGAGTTCTTCGCTACGCCTTCAGTTCTCGCAAACAGCGTCGACTACCTTTTCCTGGAGAAGCAGATCAGTGCAACGCCGATTTTCAATCAAACATCAATCTATGCGCAGGATGAGTGGCGCATGGCGCGCAATGTGCATCTTTCATTTGGCCTTCGATGGGAAATCAATCCGCCTCCGAGTGAAGCGCATGGCAATGCAGCGTACACATTGCTGGGGGATTTAGGAGACCCAAACACCTTGTCGCTTGCTCCCCGCGGTACGGCGTTGTGGAGAACAACTTGGCACAACATAGCCCCGCGTTTGGGAATTGCCTGGACTGTCCGTTCCGCTCCTGGGTGGGAGACTGTATTCCACGCTGGCGGAGGTGTTTTCTTTGACTCGAATGCTCAGGTCGCTTCGATGGGTTTTGAAGGGCTTGGCTTTACAGCATATGAAGACTATTCCGCCGTTCCCTTGCCGATAACGTCCGGGCAAATGCAGTTCTCCACCGCAGTAACGGGCCCTCCTTATACGGGTGGTACCGTGTACGCGTTTCCCGCACATCTTCAACTGCCTTACACACTGCAATGGAACGCAAGCATTCAACAAGAATTGGGCAAGAATCAGATATTTTCTCTCACCTACGTTGGAAGCAATGGACGCCGCCTGACGGGGCAGCATTCCTATTCATTGACCTCGCTCAACCCGAATTTCGGATCTGTGGTCGAATTCCCGGCGGACCTCACTTCCAATTATCAAGCTTTGCAGATGCAGTTCCAGCGCAGGGTTGCCCACGGTCTGCAAGCGCTGGCGTCCTACAGTTGGTCGCATTCGCTGGACTTCGGCTCCAATTACCAAGCGCTTCCTCTCGTCCGGGGCAACTCGGACTTCGATGTTCGCAGCTCCTTTTCGGGTGGAATGAGTTGGGATTTGCCAGCTTCGAGAGGAAGCACACCTGTCAAGAATGTGATCGGCAATTGGGGGATCGACGGACGCTTGGCTGCAAGGACTGCGTATCCCGTCACGCTGCAAGGAAACTATCTGACCGACGCTGCAACTGGGAGCGTGTATTATGGCAACTTGGATCTGGTTCCTGATAAGCCCATCTATCTTCACGGGGTGCAATACCCTGGTGGTCGGGCAATCAACCCAGCAGCTTTCGTTACTCCCGCTGGGAACGGTGCCGGAAATGCGCCTAGAAACTTCGTTCGCGGATTTGGCGAAGTGCAGGTGAATCTCGCCGCCAGGCGGGAGTTTCCTTTACACGACCAAGTCATGCTTCAATTCCGCGCTGAGGCGTTCAACATCCTCAATCATCCCAACTTCGGCTACGTCGATCCCTATTTGACGGATGCAACCTTTGGCCAAGCTACGCAGATGCTGAATCAGAGTCTGGGCACAGTCGCGTCGCAGTATCAGCAAGGCGGTCCTCGGTCTCTGCAGTTTGCGCTCAAATTCGTATTCTGAACTCCAAGACAAAGCATGAGAGCTCCTTCCGTAAATGCAGGCTATGCCTGCGAAGCCTTCCTTGTGCCTCCAATGGCATCGGCAAGCAAAGGGACCAGAGGTTAGAAAAAGGAGACAATTAGCCAACTTGCGATACATGACTTTCAGATACGCTGCCTTCGCAGTATGGATACTGGCCGGAACGGCTGCACTCTCCGGGCAGGAGATGCGAGCCATCCAACCGCAAGATTGCATATCGATCCGTGACTTATTGGACGACGACATTTCCTGGCACAGCACGATAAAGGTCAGCCCTGATGGGCGCCGAGTTGCATATCCAGTTCGGATCGCAGATATAGCGACAAATACAAATGAGATCGAAGTCTACGTCCGGAATTTGACTGGGGACCACGACCAGAAGCGTGGCGATGTGCCAGTGCTGAGAGCGAGCGGCATTAGCCTGCTCCAGTGGCGCCCGGACGGAAGGCACCTCGTCTACCTTCTCTCCCACAAAGGAAAGGCATCGATTGAGCTACTCGATGCAGACACAGGGATTCGCTCCAATCTAGCTGCCATCGGAATGGACGTCGCGGAATTCAGCATCAACCGAAATGGAGACACGATTGTCTACAGCGTGGATGTTCCTGGAAAGGAATCGGCACATCCACCAACTGGGATGGATCGCGCTCGTGGCTATCGCATCCCTTTTCAGGAGCCAACAGAAACGGTTTGGCCTCAGAGAAGACTCTTTGCAATTCATCGCTTCCACGGGATGTGGTCCAAACCCATACCTCTCGTTCTCGTATCTCCTTTGAGTGGCGCGCGAATGGCCTCTCTCACCTATCTCCCGAACAACGGCCTGGAGACGGCACTCTCGCCATCTGGACGATTTCTCCTGCTGAATTATCTTGAGACCAGCCAGGTTATGCCTACGGCATGGAAGGAGAGCGCGTATAAGAGGCGCGTCGACAGTTCGGGCATGATCAACGCGTTTTATCTGACAGTCCTGTATGACCTTGCCACTGGGAAGACGACACTGCCAGTCCAGAGCCCGTTTGTCCTTAGCGCACCGATCTGGTCGCCCGACGGGCGCGCGTTTGCGGTTGTAGGCCAGCCGTCGATTGGAAGTTCGTTCGAAATAGAGGAAAGTAAGAATGGAACCTTGGGGCACTCCGCAGGAGCCCAGCTCTTTTGGGTAGAGCCTGACACCGGAACCGTCGAGGTTGTCGCTTCTCACCTCGCGTATCCATGGGAAGGGCCTCTTTCCTGGGAGCAGAATTCTGAGATGATCGTTCGTCTATCGAGCATGAGCAACGCGACTCGGCTTGAACAGCAAGATGGCCGGTGGCAGACCAAGGCCACCTACAGCATTCCTCTCGCGGGCAGTTCCCAGTTGGCAACCAACGGCCGCATTCTCGTGGGCAGTTATTCAGATCCGCAAACGCCCCCCGAGCTTTTCGAAGGATCACTGGGGGCAAGTGATGTCCATGTGTTCTCCAAACTCAATCCAGAGTTTGACAACCTGACGATTGCGCCAACAAGAGAGGTCCATTGGCGCACCTCGACGGGCTATCAGGCGACGGGGCTTCTCTTGCTACCGCCCGGATACGTCGAGGGCACTCGATATCCACTGGTAATCCAAACGAAACCGTTCACCAGGGGCTTTGCCTGTAGTTTTGGCGACTCGCCGTCGTTTGCGCCTCAACCGATCGCCAACGCGGGCATCCTGTATCTGGGGTTGGTCTCTGGAAAATCCGGAGCTCAGCAGCGGATGGAGGATTACTATCCGAAGGGGTATCCAGGGTTTCAGGGGACGGGTGGCATAGCAGAAGCCGCTTTCAACATGGAACTTTGGGACAGCGCGGTCGCGGCGCTCGACGCTCAAGGACTCATCGACAAGAACAAGGTAGGCATTATTGGATTCAGCCGCACCGGGTGGTACACGGAATTCATCCTGTCCCACTCGGCCACACGCTACCGTGCAGCTACGATCGCGGACAACGTTGAATATAGTCTAGGGGAGTATTGGCTCCGCCATGATGCTGCCACTATCAGAGCATGGGATGCTATGTACGGTGGGCCGCCCTATGGATCTACATTATCGAACTGGCTCAAGTACTCGATCTCCTTCAATCTGGAGAACGTTCATACTCCTGTTCTGATGGAGGAGATGGGCGACAAACAAACAGACTCCTACAACAGGCTTGCGCCGCCACGGCTGCTCGCTGAAAGCTTTGAAGTATTCACCGGTCTCAACCGTCTTCAGCGCCCTGTCGAACTCTACTACTATCCGAACGAAGATCACTCACCAGACCATTCGCTGGCGCGCCTTGCCACGCTTCAGCGAAACCTAGATTGGTACCGCTTTTGGCTGCAGGGATATGAACGTCCGGGCATTGAGGATATTGACCAGTACAAGCGATGGCGGGGGCTGTTGGATCTACAGGAACGAGATGAACAGCAAGAGGGAGGTCGACCGTCCTCTCGACTGAATCCGCAATGACGGAATGGCGCATGTTCACGCCATTGGTTTCTCAACATTCATTTGCAAAGCAATGCCGACACTACTGCCAGGATCTAGTATCGCGTACATGCGAGCCGGACGCGAACTCCGTTCCGTCCGACTCGCATGCAGCTTGTTTGGTTACTCGTCGGCCTCGTACGCGCCGCTCGTGCAGGCGTGCACGCTGTCCGCTGAGGCACTTCTGGGTTTGTTGGGGTTGGTAGACTCGGTGCTCTCGATCTTCGAAAGAGCATCCACGGTGCTCACTACAGCTGGTTTGGTGTATCGCATGGTCGTACTCCTTGTTTTCGAATTTCCGCGCAAGCAAGGCCAACGTGAACCGAGCCGGCACGGATCTTGTTACCCGGGGAGCCGGTCACATCCCGGGCGAAACTTGTTTTCTAGCGAATCCAGTTCACAATGGAGGCCGGCGCTATTTCTCAGCCACATCTCAAAGAGAATGGTCCGTAACAGCATTGGCCACTCCGTTGTAAGTTGGCCGCTCGTCAATGAATCGATGGATCGTTCAAAAGCGGACTGGATTACTAGCCCAAGACGCACGGTTAAAAGTTCCGATGAAAGGATCTGTAGAGTTTCCCGCGCGTTGAAAAAAGCAACAACCGGTGTTCTGGAGAGATAGGCCTTTCGCCGTCTCTCAAGAATTTCCGGAGGAACAATTTCTCGAAGAGCCCGCCTCATCAAGGACCGTCTCCTTCCAGGACGAACAAGTTGCTCGCGGGGCACCTGAAACAGGAAAGAAACCAGATCCCTGTCCAGGTAGGGATAGCGATATTCGCGTCGAGCGAGAATGCCGGGAGTCACATGTGGAAGTGTTTCCACAAGGGACCACCACATGCGTCCGTTGATCACGCTCGATGGGCGAGCGCGGACGGATTTATCGACGGTCATGCTTCTGTTCATCAACGTCTCTTCGAGGATTGGGCGGATCTTAGGCTCAATCCATGCCGGAATCGTCGGCGCGGGCATAGGCCGAGAATAGAGAGCCATGACGGTTCGCGCCGCGGCGTAGAGTGCGTGAGCCAATGGCGTTCGCTGCACGAGGGACCACTCGATCGCCCTCCGCAAGAAAGTGAGTGGTCTCGGAGGAACGATGTAGTCAGCAAGTTCCAGCGTGGGAGTAGGAACACCGCCCAGGAGCTCGTCTCCTCCGATGCCCGACAGAATCACACGAAAATCCCGCATTCGCGTGGCATCAAGAGTTTGTCGCTCCAACGCGGCCGTCGCACTGTCAGATCCAGGCCACAAATAGTGACCGGAAAGTGAACTGCATGGTTGGAATGTCCTGGCAGCAAACGACGTTTGAACGTGAACCCCCGGCTTTCCGCGTCGCACCTCGGTGAGCGAAAAGTACGGCTCTTCATTCCATGTCGGTTCCTGCGGATCGTAATAAGAGAGAGTGTCGAGGAGACCGTCGGTGGGAATGCTTTGAGACTTTTGAATATAGTCAGACATGCATACGATCGATGTGGAGTCCATCCCACCACTGAGTTCAGCGATAATCGGAGCACCTGCGCCGGTGCGACGGCTGACTGATTGCCGGAATAAATCGAAGAAATGTTCCTCGTACTCGGAGTCGCTCTTGTAGTGAATCAGGCTTTTTGGAGTCCAATCCCAGAGGGCCGTCTTTGCAATCGACTGACCAGAGATCGCAAGATAATGAGCAACTGGGACAGCATCGATTCCTCGATAGGGCGTAAGGTCCCCGATTGGCTGACCAGCAAGAAAGCACGCGGTGAACTGTTCGTCGAGAGGATAACGCTCTCCTTGCGCAAAAAAGGTATCAAGAAAAGTCGCCCACAGAAGTCTGCCGTTTACGATGCGGTAGAACAAGGTGCGAGTTCCAGCATGGTCGCGCGCCAAATACAGGACATGATCCCTGTTGGACCAAAGCGCCAAAGCCCAATCACCTTTGAGCTTCGAAAAACACTGCGTTCCCCACTGTTCAAAAGCCGCCAAGACTAGAAGTGAGTCGGAGAGGCCAGGACCACGAACGTCGAGATCTGTGTTTAGCTCCACGTGATTGTCGATCCGCCCGTCGAAAACCAGTAGGTTTCCATAGTGGTCGGATGCCGGCTGCGATTCCAGGCGTGATCTCTCATGCGTGTAGTAAGCCTGAAATCCCATGCCGAGATTGCGTTCCGAATGCACAAATGTCCCGTCGGGCGCATATCGTTCGGTTGCTGATGCCAGGCGAAGCAATTGCTCCCTATCGACTTTGTCCCCGTCGGGCGCGAGTATGCCGAATATGATGCTCATGACCACTTCCTAGCAACGGTGAAGCTCACCGTAGATTTCATGCATGTATGGCTTGTCGTTGACTACCTTTTGGTCGACTTCAGCCCAGGCATGCGATTTGAATGGAATCATTTGCGCGCCAATTACCATCTCTGCACGCCACCCATATCGCCGCAGCAAGAGAACCGTAGCTGCCGACCGCTGCAGGCACAATACCGGCTTGACGTAGAAAACGCAGGCAAGGTCGATCATGTGGCAGAGTTCAGCAATGGGAACCACGCTACCTCGAGAAGTCTTGGCGGGAGCGCGGCCCCGTATAAGATGGAAGATTGACTCTAGCGATTTCGACCGCATCATGAAGTCGATCTTGATAAGAGTCGCGTATGCCTGGAGCTGGGTGACTATTCTCATTCTGATTTCTCCGACGGGACTGCGATTCCAAGTTCGTAACACAGGAATGCAACCCTGCGCGTAAGTGCGTCGATTCGAACAGAAAGCGGTAAAGCCGGTGCGTGCCCCCTCTCCGGCGAGTAATCGAAGACAATTGGATTCTGTTGCGCGTCGCGCCCCTGAAGCAATGCGACCATTTTGCAGGCATGAGCCGCGTCGCATTGCTCGTCCTTGTCTCCTGAAACGAAAAGCGCTGCCGGATAGTCGATGTTGTCGGCGACATGATGATAGGGGGAATAGGCATAGAGGGCCCGGAAGTCCTCTTCGTCTGAAACGCTGCCGTATTCTACTTGCCACTTTCTTGCATTCCCAAACTGCTCGTACCGCAACATATCCAGAATTGGGGCAATGCATAGAACAGCTTTGAATAGCCACGGCTTCTGCGTCATTGCCGCTGCCACAAGCAAACCAGAGTTCGAACCGCCAAAGATGGCTAAACTTGTGGGCTTGGTATATCCACACGCGCAAAGCCATTCTGCGCCAGCGAGAAAATCATCGTAGGCGACTTGTCGGTTGCGTTTGCGCGCCGCTTCATGCCACTGCGGGCCTAATTCCGAACCGCCGCGAATACACGGCAGAGCGAAGAGGCAGCCAAGGTCAAGCATCAGCGCGACCAGCACAGAGAATCTTGGCGTCATCGAGATACCAAATCCGCCATAACCGGTAAGGATGGTTGGCCTGGTTTTGCCGGGCTCAATGGGATCGTGCGCGACCAGCCACATCGGAATCGTTGTCCCATCTTTCGCCGGGTATTCCACGCGCTGGACGAAATCGGTGCGCTCTTTCATCGAGGAATGCGCCCACGGCGTGTAGAAGTTCCGATCTTCACTGAGTATAAAAATTGATGGAGGTATGGAGAACGACTCGTGCGCGAAGAACAGAGTGTTGTCGCTGTCCCGGTATGCACTCAACAACCTGAACGACCCCTCGGGATGCGCCGGAAGCGTCCCAAGATCCGCACCATTCCAACTCCGACGGTGAATCACCAGGTTGTCGTGAAGTAGGTATGAGATGTAGAGGCAGTCGGCGGAGAAACGGAGATCTAGGATTGGCACCTCCCACTCAGGCACGATGACCTCCTCCACACCGCCTTCGCACAACTCAACCACTTGCCCGTTGGGACAGTCGGTCCAGCTCAAGATGTAGATGCGTCCGTTGTGTAGGAAGGGCCTGTATGGCGGAGTCTTGCCGGTGAAGACCGGGTGCCAATGTCGGCCGTTGGCCAGGGTGGAGAGATGCAGATCGATCTTCAGATCCGATCCATCTTCATGAACGAAGACAGCGCCGAGATTGACGGAGTCCGAGATTAGAACCAGGTTGCTGCGTTGGGTTCGCGGCATCGAGATCAATTCTTGATCGTGATCGGTGGACTGTCCGAAGCGGTGATAAGAAATGGCGTGTGGAAGACTTTTCCGTGCCGAGTCTTTCGGCTCGTGACAGTAATAGAAACCCGCGCCGTCTGAGGCGAAGGCCAGCCCTCTGAGGTGGCCTGGTTCGAGATAGTCATCCAATATTTGTCCACTTCCGACATGAACGAAGTGGATCTCCTCCACTCCTTCGCCACCGTGTCTGAGGCCATAAGCAAGCAATTGTCCGTCTTCCGAGATGCGATGAATCGAGACCGAAACAAATGGCCCCTTCTCTGTAGGATCGACGAGAATTCGCACTGCTCCTGTGGCGACATTCTGGACGCAGAGGCAAGCCTGCTCTCGGCCCTTCTTGCGGTGACGAAAGAAACAGGAGTTGCCTGCCATGGCCGGCTGATCGATGGCATCAATATTCAAATACTCACTGATGCGGGTTCGAAGAACATCGACACTGCGAATTCCGCCGAAGTAGCGGTCGTGAGCGCGTTTCTGTTCTTCAAGCCACTGCTGAGTTTCTGCTGAAGTCCGGTCTTCAAGCCAACGGTAGGGATCAACGACGGTTACGCCGTGGATTACTTCGATCGTAGGTGCAGATTTCAAACCTCTCAGTGGCATGGTGTCTCCTTGAGAATGGCAGGCTGAGAGATGCGGTACATAAGCCGCGCGAGGCTGCGAGCCTGGGCCTGAAAACCGGGATCATCCCGCACTGGAGACCGGAGCCAGTCTCCTCTCCCGTATAAGTAGGACGCAACGGCGAGCAGTGGTGCCACCTTCAATGCGGTATCGAGGGACGATTCTGCCATCCATCCTGACCACTGCTGCCTATACAGAATCCTGAGGCTTGGAATCCAGTCCGCAGCCAATTCGCTCCCACGACTGATATGTGCAATGAGGTGTTCGAAAGTTAAAAACGGATTGCCGATCCAGGCTTCGGCCCAATCGATGAAAGTACAACGCGCGCCGTCGAGCAAAATGTTGCCCGAGTTGATATCGCCGTGCATAAGAGAAGGTGGAACATCGCAACTCCGCATTTGACAGCAGGCGTCATCAAGCGCACCTCTCAGTGCCTGCAATTGTCCACGGTTCAGACGTTCGACCTGAACAGATGCCTGCTGTTGCATGGCAAATGCGAGGTAGTCGACGAGTTCGTCGATGTGGGAGTGCAGTACTTGAATATCGTGCAGGAGAAATCCTGCCTCCACCAATCGTTGCGTGTGCTGAGTGCTTGCGATCTGAAGCGAGGCCAGGGCAGCTACTGCTTGTTTGGCCGACCTCAAGGACAAGTTCCCGCGAAGGGAGGTGCCAGCGTCTTCTGTGACCCAGGCGTTCCAATCTCTGCGAGCTGCCAGGATGGGGGGCAGAAACTGAGGAAAATATCGAGCAAGGACGCTCGTAATATGGAACTCACGCGTTTCTTTGCTGTCCGTTGCTTTGAGCCAGTAGCCTGTGCCTTGCCGCGTACCAAATCGAACAAGAACGAATGGACCAGAACCATTAAGCTGGCGGATGTCTTCATTGAAGGTGATTTCACGCTCAGGCAGACTTCCGCGAATCCACCGTTTTGCTTCGTCGACCCAGCCGATCCGAGAAAAAGGTCCGATGCCCTCTTTGCTGGTAGCGAGAATGGCGCCGAGTGCGCAGCGCTGATCGTCGGCTATGGATCTTTGACTGACTTCTTCAAGTGGTACGGACGAAAAGCCAACATACGCATAGTTCCATGAGGCTGTTAGCACCTCGACCACTGCACACGGAAGTGTGGTAATGGACCCCGTGAGTATATCAAGGAGGATTGTCTTTACGTTCCATTGTTTGTCGATCTGCAGAGTCAACTGTTCCGCATGTCGCTCCCAAAGAGGAATATTGACAATTGGAAGGTCGATTGAGCTGTGGCTTTCTATCCCAAGCAATTGCCTGAATCGCGGGAGAATCATTGCCAACCGGTATTCTGCGTGTTCGGTCATGGACATTACACCCATCCGCTTGTGAAGCGGTTACGAGAGGTTAACCAGATGCTTTGCTTTCAGCTGTTCCATAAACGCATCAATATCCATGGCGGCGACTGAAGCCTCGATCCCGGTATCCTTCGCCAGTTCTCGTGTGATCGCGTCAATGGATAAGCCCCTTTGCAGACGTTCCCAAACGAATGCTCCCGTGGAGTTGAGAGTCGTCATTGCGTTGTTCGGTATGTCGAGAATGACCGCACCATCGTGGTCAATGATCGAGTGGAGATGAGCCGGTGTGGTAACCATGTTTGTGTCTCCAAAAATGAATATTGCCCAAGGAGTCGGCAGGGCAAAGATTTCCTCACCTCTCCGATCGCACACGTCACGTGCGTGGAGAGCTTAAGCCAAATGATCCAGAAGGGAAGAGTGGATGATTCTCAGTTGAGCCGGGGAGTTTGCCAGTGTTCAATTGGCAACCGGTGTTTCCATGAGCGCAAGCACTGTTCGTCCAACCGTGCGGTGAGTCTGACAGTTCTCATCCTCGGATTCAACAGAAACCGGTTCGCAGGAGGCGACAAAATGAATAGGGCAGAAGTGGTCCCTGTGGCCAACACCTCGACGAATGGCGAACTATCGTCTGTCAATCCTGTGAAGTGCGCTTCTTGTCGCTGTCGATCCTTGTGCGCTCCTTGCGACCCCATTCCGATGGGGACACATGCAAGTGGTTCTTGAAGAACCGGTTGAAATCCTGCACTCGGTTATAACCGAGGGTCGTCGCAACCACACCGACCTTGGTGGGTGGAAAGATACTCAGCATCCAACGGGAGAAGCCCAAGCGGACCTCGACTTGGTACTGCGCCATGGTCAACTTGTACTCGCTTGTAAACGTGCGCTCGAGTGTACGCATCTCGACCCCGAGTTCTTTCGCTATGGTTGCCATCCGCAGTTGCACGTTGCCGTGAGAAGCAAGGATGAAGTGATGCACAACTCGGGCGGGGATCTTCAGAAGAACCGCAGATGAGTCGGTTCCAGGCAAGGCTCTCAGTGCCCGGATCTCGGCAATGATATCTTTCTCGATCGGCGACCAGGCGCCGGTTGAGGCGCTTATCACGGCTGTTCCCTCCGGGCAGATGACGAGCGAGTCGGCGATACCGATAAGAGTGAGCAATAGCCGTTTCAAGAACTGAGGAAGATTCACCATTGAATCTCCGCACAGTGGATGTACCGATGAAATAGGCGTTTTCATGAAACGGTTTCTTGCAGGCATCAGTTTTCTTCACTTCTGAATGGAGCGCAGAATCCGGACCGTGCACCGGCTAGGATGGAACTTCCGCCAATATAGGCAGGAGAATACGGCCTCGTGGAAACGTCAATCGCGGGGTTAGGTCTGTTGCTTAT
>JAATGG010000247.1 GCA_015654835.1 Terriglobales bacterium | reverse complement strand
TCTGGTATCCCCGCCGAAAGCACCTATCGCTTAACAACATGCAGGGCCTGCATTCTCGGACAGTCCAAGATATAGTCGCCTAATCCTCCTGAATTCAACAACGGCCCGTGGTCGCAGACTGCCCCAGGTCTGCAGATGATTCGCCGTAATGGAACTTTTTCGCCCTTCGATTCGAGCAAGATTGCGCTGGCAATTACCAAGGCTTTTGTGGTGGTGGAAGGATCGGATGCCACTGCATCGCGCCGAATCCGCGGCGCTGTGGAATCGATGACACAACAGGTTGTTGACGCGTTGAGCCGCCGAGCCAGAGCGGCCGATTCATATAGAAGACATTCAAGATCAGGTCGAACTGGCGCTGATGCGCAATAGTGAGCACAAGGTGGCTCGTGCGTAGTTTCAATTCCTCGCACTATGCCCCAAGTGTTTTCGCAGCCTGTTCGTATGCAGCATAGTCGAACCAAAAATAAAATTAGTGAATTGGAGGAAATATGTCTTCTGTAGAAAATGCCGAACGCAGGCTAGCTCAACTTCTAAAGGCTGAGATTGCAAATACCTGCGGGGAGGAATCCAGGCAAAATTACTTTCAGACTCATCAAAAGCGCTTTGCGGATATTCTGCAGCTATGCCAGAGATTTGTTCCCAACTCCGCTGCTCGAGTGTTGGATATAGGAAGAAGCGAACTGACCGCCTATCTCGCAAACTTCTACCATGACATCCACACGTTGGGTCTTGATCCTTCCATAGATGATGGCGGCCATCGTGAGATTCATGCGATGGATAAGGTCCCTCACATTACGTTCGATCTTTCAAATTCACCCACAGTTTCCAGTTGGCCTGAGTGCGGCCATTTTGATCTCGTTATATTTTCAGAAGTCATTGAACATCTTTGCATTGCTCCTGAATTTGTATTCGCAGCGCTCGGTTCCATGCTTACAGAGCAAGGTGTTCTCATCTGTTCGACTCCAAATGCCGCTGACATCGCGAAGCGGCTTCGCCTGGCTTTTGGAATCAACCCGTATGAGCGGCTCCGGCTTTACTCGATCAATCCCGGACATGTTCGGGAATATACACGACACGAATTGCGCGAGATTGCGGGTAGTGTTGGACTCAGATGCACGAGCCATTCCTATTGCAACTGGATTCAAAACCGGGGTGGAAACAGAATCAAAGCCATCATCATGAAATTTCTCCGCCTCTATACGCCCTTTCGTTCGTTCCAAGTCTTCACGTTTGTCAGAGATAAGGTCGTTCCGGTGTCTTAGTGAATACAAAGTGAATTCCCGTGCAAGCTGACAATTAGGTGACAACTCTTCACGATACCGCCCAATAGAATTGGGTCTTATCATCTGGAGGCTTGCTATGTCTACTTCCCGTCGCAGATTCCACTTGAAGCGTTCTGTTCAGCTATGGCTCTTAGTTTTCGTTCTGATGCTATTTCACACATTTGTATTTGCACAAGAAGGTTCGGGTGTTATTAATCCACTGAACTTTCCAGGCTCGAACCTTTGCCAACAGATAAAGGCAGCCATCGCTACCAACGCAAGCACGAATCCACAAGGACTTGTTATCGACGCCCGTTCGGCAACCAGTCCTCAGGCTTGCGATGTGAATCCTTTTAGCGGAGCGACCGTACCTGGTCAATTATTGTTGGGTGCAATTGTATTGCGAACCACCGTACCGATTGTGACCCCGTCCGTGAATGCTTGGCAGATCTTAGGTACGGGCCGGGGCAACAATGTAAACGAGACTGGGACGCTGATTCAGGCAGTGAGTGGATTTCCTGCCGGAGGCAAAGTTGTACGCCTGGGCGATGGAACGAACCCAACATTCGGCAATCGGATCGAAAACTTAGCCATCGATTGCAATGGAATCGGTACGATTGGCTTATACTCCACCGACATCCCGGAAGAATCTGGAGGAAGCAATTTGGTTATAACGAGCTGCCCGGAGCGAGAAATTTGGATTAATGGCTCTGGAAGTGATGGTACCGGATCGCTATTTGCCATGAACTATGACTTTCATGATGTCGAGTGCCTGGCTCTAAACGCAGGTACCCCGGCAACCATTGCCTGCGAGTTTGATGGGAATAATTTGATTCCATCGCTAACGTCCTGCGCATGCAATCCGTCCCAAACTCGAATACGGAGATCAATGCTGCTGCAGGTGGAACCCTTTTTCTTAACTTATTCGCGGGATCAGGGGGCGTACTTTTTTGTAATGGAAGCGGTTCATCCTGTCCCGCGTCGATCAGCGGTCCTTGTGCGGCAAGCTTCACAAGCATTGCAATACCTGGTCTAGGCGCCTCGACGCGTCCTTTGTGCACCACGAGTGGCGGAGTGATTACAAATGTGGGGTGCACCGCATCTCCTACAGTTGCGAACTCAAGTACTGGCGCTCGCCCGCCCGCAACAAACGCCGAGCCAAGCTGGTTCTATTGCGGGTTCCCTCAGTCCTGTATCCGTAAAGCAAGCGGCGATGCCTACGGAAGGCCCACTGTCCGAGGCAGGCTTGGAAGTGTGGCCGCGCGGGATTTACGATCTCGTGACCCAAATCTCCGAGGAATACGACCAGCCCATCATTGAAATCACCGAAAGCGGCTGCGGCTATCTCGATGGGCCGAACGAAGAGACACACGGCAGTATTCCAGACGAGCGCCGCATTTAGTGGTATCGCCAGACACTTGCGGAACTCGCGCGCGCAATTTCTGACGGAGCACGGGTCCGCGCCTATCACGCGTGGACATTACTCGATAACTTCCAATGGGGAGAGGGATTCACCGAGCGCTATGGTTTGATCTATACAGACTTCCGGAACCAGAAGCGCACCATCAAGGACTCGGGACACTGGTATGGCCGCGTCGCTGCTTCGAATCGGCTCGACGTGTGAGGCTACATGCAGGCGTGCTTTCCGTGCACCGGTGAGAGCGTTGGATATTTGCGCAAATCCGGGAACTCTTCCGGTCACATGAAATGTCTACGATCCTTTTTCCCGTTCCCATTTTGTATCTCACATTCGATGAGTGACGCCGGGCACTAACTGCCAATCGGATGCTGAGATTCCTCGATCCACTCAGTCGAGATCAGCTTGCGCTGACCACGCCAGTTTACTTCGCGACCGATTGTGGCAAACGGAAACACTGGACAGTACCGCTTTGTTGGTCCGAGCGGGTGC
>JAATGG010000116.1 GCA_015654835.1 Terriglobales bacterium | reverse complement strand
GCGCTGGGAGAAATGACAGGCTGGCTGCCCGATTTCTCCTCCATCAATAGCGGCGACCTGCTGACCTTCGGCTGCGCCATCGGATTTGCGTTCCACTGCCTGGCGCTCGGCCACGTCTCGCCGCGCATTCCATTTCAGCCTCTGGCGCTGCTTCAAATTGGCTTTTGCGCGGTTTTCATGGCAATCAGTCTGCCGTTCATCGAGCATCCCCGCATTCTCTGGACGCGCGGCCTCGTAGTGGCGCTGGGGATTGCCGCGGTGCTGGCGACAGCAGCCGCATTCTCTATCCAGAGCTGGGCGCAGTCGGTGCTGCCTTCCACGCACACGGCCTTGCTGCTGACGATGGAACCTGTCTTTGCCTGGATCACGTCGTTCCTGGTGACAGGCGAGCGGTTGGGCGTGCGGCCGGCCTCCGGCGCCCTGCTCATCCTGTTTGCCATCGGCCTCACGGAACTGGTGCCGCAGCCGCAGGTCCCTACGGCACACGAAGGGTAAAAACAGAAACAGTGCCAGAGAAGACTCGGCGAGCGAAATGTTCAAAGGGTCGCGAGGGCTGGGCGGGGCGGAAGCGGGATAGTTCTGAGCCTTGACAGCGGCCCCCAAGCGAACATAACGGCAATAACAACAACGAGTTTCCAGCTTACGTGCGCGGGATCTCGCTGGATGTTCACTGCGCGGTTCCGCGACTCTTTCCGAACATCTACGTCTATACCGAAGGCATTTAGATTGATACCGGCGATTTTTTGGGGCCGGATGCGGGGCGGGTGGAACTCCTGAGAGGGTGCCTCTGGCTCCCGGCGACAGGGCAAGCAAGAACTCCAACCAGACGGATTTGCCCGTGACTGTCTATACTGATTGCTGATGCAGCGAACAAACCGGCCTCCGGCTGGTCACGGAACGAGGACAATTAACTCATGAAATCGCTCTTCGAACGGCTGCGCACGCGCCGTCTCGCTTCAATGTTTATCTTGCTTGGTACACTGTCGGTCGCCATTGTGGGCGGCTCCTATGCGGCGCACGGAGTACGCGGGCAAGAGAAGCAGAATGACAGCGCCGATGCCACGCCTCTGCGGGTCACCAATTCCCCCGTGGTGCCCAATGAGTTTGTGAAGATTGCCAAGCAAGTGGGGCCGGCAGTGGTCAACATCAATACGCAGACCCTGCCCAAGCAATCGACGAACAACAGAGGCAGTCGTATGCCTCATGGCCGCGTTCAGCCCAACCCACAAAACCCAGGTGACGACGATGACGATCAGCAACCGGGGCAAGGGCAGGGACAGGGCAATTTTCAGGACTTCTTCAACCGCTTTTTTGGCGGACAGGCACCGGATCAGGATGGCGGCGCGGACGATAACAGCGTCCGGGAGTCGCTCGGCTCCGGATTCATTGTCGATGCCAAGGGCTACATCATCACCAACAATCACGTAGTGGAGAAGGCCGACAAGATTTATGTCAAGCTCTCGACCGACCCCGACACCCAGGATCTAGGCAGGCCGGCTCGCGTCATCGGCACCGATAAGGCCACCGATCTGGCGGTCATCAAGATCGATACCAATACCGCTCTGCCGACAGTCAAGCTGGGCAACTCGGATTCGGCGCAGGTCGGTGACTGGGTCGAGGCGATCGGCAGCCCGTTTGCCTTGTCACAGACGGTGACGGCCGGCATTATCTCGGCAAAGAACCGGACTATCGAGCCCGGCGTAGCGGGCCAGTTCCAGCACTTCATCCAGACGGATGCGGCCATCAATCCCGGCAACTCCGGCGGCCCCTTGCTGAACATGAATGGCGAGGTCATCGGCGTCAACACGGCGATCTTTACGCAATCGGCCGGCTACCAGGGCATCGGTTTCGCCATGCCGTCCAACACCGTCGCCCAGATCTATAACGACCTAATCAGCCCCAGCCATAAAGTTACGCGCGGCTCCATCGGCATTCAGTTCCGTCCAGGCCTCTCGGGCGCAGTCAATCGCGTCTATGGCTTCAAAAACGGCGTGCTGGTGCAGATGGTCACGCCGAGCGGTCCTGCGGATAAGGGCGGGATCAAGGCGGGCGACATCATCACCACCATCGACGGCCATCCGATCAAGGACGGCGATGACCTGGTGAATGAAATTGCCAGCCGGCGGCCGGGCAGCACGGTTCGACTGGGCTTTTTGCGTGACGGCAAACCGGGTGACACGACCGTGACGATCGGCGACCGCGACAAGGTGTTTGCCGATGCGGGCGCGCAACAGTCGCAAACTGCCCCAGACGAGAAGGCAGACCCTGGCGAATCAAAGCTGGGTATCGTGGCGCACGAGGTTTCGCCCACCCTGGCAACCAAGCTTCACACCTCGGGAATGGCGGTTCAATCGGTCCGCTCCGGCTCGTTTGCAGACCTGCAAGGGTTGGCGCCGGGACTGGTAATCGTCCGCATCAACAAGCACTCGACCGGCACCAAGGAGCAGTATGACGCGGTGGTCGGCCAACTCAAGACCGGGGACGACGTGGTGTTCGAGATCATGGACCCACGCAACCCCGGTGCCGGAATCAACTACATAGGCGGAACCCTGCAATAGCAGCGTGAGCGCCGGCTACGGTTTTCCCGCAGCCGGCGCTGTTCCAAACGCGGATGAATCTCTTGATACCCTGTTGATTTTTCCTTGGCACCTTCGAGAGGCTTCCGTTACACTTCGACGGAAGCTCCGAAGATATTTTTGGAATTGAGGTATATACCAGCGTGCTTTCTTTTCGAGCTAGCCTCGTATTTGTATTTTCCGCGGCGCTGGCCGCATCTCCAGTCTTCGCTTCTCGCGTCCACCGGGCACCGACCAGCGGGCATACCAGCGGACACACGGCCCACAAGGGACGGAGACAGATTGTCAAAGCTCAGCCAGCCTCTCATCGGCTCCACGGCCAGCAGGCGATTGATCCAGATCGTGTGACGGAGATTCAACAGGCATTGATTCGCGAGCACTATCTGGGTGGCGATGCGAGCGGCAGATGGGACTCCACAACCGAATCGGCGATGCAAAAATACCAGTCAGATCAGGGCTGGCAGACCAAGCTGATGCCTGACTCGCGGGCATTGAAAAAGCTCGGTCTCGGCCCCGACTACTCGAACGCCATCAATGCCAAAGATTCTTCGTTCGCGGAACCGCCGCCAAACAGCACGATTCCTCCCATTCAGGCAGCCGGATTTGCAACGGCAGCCCGCCTCAATTAGAAGTCTTGTGGCCGAGGTTGCAATCTTGTAAAAAACAGAGTCGATAATACTGTAAGAAAAGCGCCCCTCGCAGGGCGCTTTTCTGCATTCTGCGGACAAGCCTGAAAACCCGTCCAGGGGACAAAACCCGCGTGGATTTGGGGCATTCAGAGCGCGGCTGAAGCTCTTCCCTGCCAGAAACCGATCGATGCCAATACGGCTCTATTTAATGGGCCCCTCTAAAGAGCAAAGCCTCCGCTTGCGCGGAGGCTTTTGTTTCCATGACAACTCCCTTTGAAGCGCCTTGCAACAGCCGCTGCATCAGGTATCCTTGATGCTCCCAGGAGCGGGCTATTGCATAGCCACCCGGGAATCATACTCGCCGGCCAGATCAAGCGATTTAGTCGGCGAGTATTCCAACTATTCCGCTCCAGGCCGGTGTGCGGCGCCTGGTTTGCGGGGAGCAACAGTCTTCTTCTTCTCCGACACCACTTCGCCGTCGCGGAGCACGATCTGAGCACTCTGCGAGGCAGTAGCGGTGGCAGGAATCTGCGTGTAGGTGTCGTAGGTGCCAATCAACTCGGCGGCAGGCGGCAGCTTGAACTCAAAACCAGCAGCCGGAACGTCTTTGGCATCGAGCGGCTTCTTCAGATTGACGATGAAGTCGGGAACCTTGGCGTCTTTCGCATCCTGAGTCACGGCAACCTTGATCACCGAAGCCGTAGCTTCAATCACGACTCCTGGGACTGGGGTCTGCTTGTCCTTGAGCAGAGCCCAGAGCTTGTCCGCATCTTCCTTGCTGCCCAGGGCGAGGACAGTCTCCTTGTCGGTAAGTGCCAGGGAGTTGAGATCGGGAGTGGAGGCAAGCAAATCATGAATCTGCTCGGCGGGGCTCTTCGCCGGGGTAATCACAAGCGTTCCCGGGGGGAAGGTGGTCGCGGCAGCCTGGGTCTTGATGCTGTCCAAGCCATCCAGAGCGCCGTGGTACTTCTTGTAGTAATACTCAAGCTTGGGCTCAATCTGGCTTTTGTAGGCCGGAGGAGCGAAGTCCCAAACGCGCGAGTAGAACCAGGAGGCCTGAACCAGATCCTGGCCAGCGCCGGGCATGGCGTAGGCTTCAGCCAAGTGCAGCGTATCAACCAGGCCAACGGTCTTCGACTGATCGTCGCTATAAAGCATCAACTCAGCTTTATACTCCGCTTCCGCAGCTTTGAAGTCCTTCTTGGAGACTGCGTAATCCAGGGCAATTGCCGAGTGAAAAATGGGATACGCGGCGCCGGTGAGCTTCTTCCATTCATCGTCCGCGAGGCCGGCGGGCTTGGGAACGGTAAGTCCCTTCTGGGCCAGGGCCGCAGCGTCGTCGAGCGTTTGGGCATCTGCCGTCTTGCCGCCTTGGGCCTTCTTGATGAGCACCGAGTAGAGAATGGCTTTCAGATTGCTGGGATCGACCTGGAGCATACGGCCGGCCGCGCTGAGCGTCTTGTCGGTGTCGCCTTGAGCGTAGTAGGTATCGACGAGCATGTCGAGAACGGCTTTTTTAACGACGCTCTGGGGATAGGACTGCAAGAAGCTCTCCAGGGCCGCGGTTTTGGCCTTAGGATCGCTCTGCGTGGTGGCCGTTTGATAGGCATTGAACTCAGCCGGATCCTTAATGGTGATCTGGTCCGAGTCCTGGGCTCGCAATGAGGGTGCGTGAACGAGGCTTAGGCTCGCCAATGCCACCACAGACGCAAAGACAAATTTCTTCATTTAGTGCTCCTGGGAATTGCCAAAATGGAGGTCAAGAATCAAGCACCCACTCGCGGAAAGTACAACCGTTCTCTTGGTCGGTTGAGTACCGGGGTGACGGGTAAACGATACCACGGCTTCCAATGCGGTGTTGGAAGGATTATAGAAAGCGCCGCTCCCTGTGACAAGCGAAGTTGCACGAGAAAAGCATCTTCCGGTTCGGGAAGTGCACCACAGTGCTCGACGGCGCGGTTCAGAAACTCGGCCCGAGGCAGCAGTTTTTTGAGAATATCCGCCCCATCCGGAAGCACCCGCTCCGCGTTCGGTGAACGTCATCACTGTTTGGTGCGGTCCCCAGCCCCCTAGGCACATATCGGCTTAGACACCGCACAAAGCAAAAGTGTTTCCTGCATATTGAGACGCCAATCGATTATTCAACCAAGTCCTTCCATCCAAAGCGGCCGTGCTCACTGCAGAAGCCTTACCAACTCGATTTGTTCGGCAAGAAAGGCATCGTGTCCGTGATCGCTGATCATCTCCTGATAATCGGCCCGGACGCCAGTGGCACGGATGGTACAGGCAAAATTGCGCACCGCTTCGGACGGGAATAGCCAGTCCGAACTGATGCCGATAAAGCTGAGCTGAGCGGAGATGCGGCCAAAGACCTCCGCCGGCGCGGAATGGCCGTGGAGTGGGTCCCAGGTGTCCATAGTGCGCAGAATGGCGAGGTAGGCATTGGCATCGAAGCGATCCATAAAGCGTTCGCCCTGGTGATCGAGGTAGCCGGCAATATCGAAACGTCCGCCGATGAGTCCGCCGCCGTGATCGTCGAGGCCCCAGGGGTCTTCGCCGTTGCGATTGGGGTTACGCCCGAAACGCTCCTCGAAAAGGGCGGCGGACTTGTAGCTGAGCATGGCAATCTGGCGAGCCTGCGCCAGCCCGCGCCGCGGAGGCCGCAGGGGAAGATAACGCCCCCCCCCCCAGTCAGGATCGCTCTGGATGGCCTGGCGTTGCAAATGGTTGAGAGCCAGCCCCATGGCGGAAAGGGGCGCCACACCGATAATGACCGCCCGCTCGACGCGTTCGGGGTAAAGGATGGTCCACTCCAGGGCCTGCATGCCGCCCAGGGAACCGCCGAGGACCAGCCGCAGCCGCCGGATGCCAAGCGAGTCAAGCAACTCCGCTTGGGCCCGTACATTGTCGCGAATGGAAATCAGGGGAAAATCGGGGCCATACGTCTCGCCGGTCTCGGGATCGACTGAGCCCGGACCGGTGGATCCATAGCAGGAGCCAAGCAGGTTGATGCAGACAACGCAGTCCTGCTCCAGCGAGAGGACTGCGCCAGGCGCAAAGATCTCCGGCCACCAGGAGCCTACCAGGGCCGATCCTGAAAGCGCGTGGCAGACGAGCACGGCGTTGTCGCGGGCAGCGTTCAGCCGGCCATACACTGCATAGTGCAGTGTAGGCCGGGCCAGCGCGCGGCCGCACTCCAGCAACAGGTGCTCATCGAGCACGAAATCGCCTTCGTAGGTCGGCGCCAGGACCGGTGCTTTCACCGGCGCGCCGACCGTCACGATGCGTGGTTCGGTCATACTACTCATTATCAGGCAGACACGCCGTCGGTTGCCGGTACCCCACTGAATATCTGGCCGTTCGCCGTTTCGATGGCCTGATCGAGATCAGCGAGAATGTCGCGAATGTCCTCGATGCCGATGGAAAGCCGCACCAGTTCCGGGGTTACCCCGGTTCCGGCCTGCTCCTCAATCGAAAGCTGCTGGTGGGTGGTAGAGGCGGGATGGATCACCAGCGATTTGACGTCGCCGATGTTGGCCACCAGTGAGAAGAGATCGAGAGCATCGATCAGCTTCTTCCCTGCCTCGTAGCCGCCTCTGATGCCAAAGCTGATGAGCGCCCCCTGGCCGTTGGGCAGATACTTTTTTGCCCGCGTGTAATAAGGGCTGGACTCCAAGCCGGGATATTTGACCCACTCGACACCGGGATGCTGCTCCAGATGGTGCGCCACGGCCAAAGCATTCTGCGAATGGCGTTCCATACGCAGAGGAAGGGTCTCGATGCCCTGCAGCAGCAAAAATGCGCTGAAGGGCGATAATGCTGCGCCGGTATCCCGTAATCCCTGCACACGCGCTTTGAGAATGAAGGCCAGAGGACCAAAGGCTTCGGTATAGGAAAGCCCATGATACGACGGATCGGGCGCGGTAAAGTCTTTAAAACGGCCCGAAGCCGCCCAATCGAATTTACCCGCATCCACGATTACGCCGCCAATGGTGGTGCCATGGCCGCCCAGAAATTTAGTGGCGGAATTGACTACGATGTCCGCACCCCACTCGATGGGCCGCACCAGCGCCGCCGAGGCCGAAGTGTTGTCGATGACCAACGGAACGCCGTGTTGGTGAGCGATAGCAGCGAGCTTCTCGATGTCGGCAACATCCAGCTTGGGATTGCCCAGTGTCTCGGTATAAATGGCACGGGTTTTGTCGTTGATGGCCGCGCGCAGGCCGCTGAAGTCATCGGCGTCCACGAAGCGAACCGTGATCCCCAGCCGCGGAAAGGCGTAGTGAAAGAGGTTGTAGGTGCCGCCATAGAGCGACGTCGTGGAGATGATTTCATCGCCGGCCGAAGCCAGGGTGGTCAGTGTCAGGGTTTCCGCAGCTTGGCCGGAGGCCGTGGCCAGCCCTGCAGCGCCACCTTCAAGAGCCGCCACGCGCTTCTCGAAAACATCGGTGGTGGGATTCATGATGCGGGTGTAGATATTGCCGAACTCCTGCAGCCCGAACAACCGGCCGGCATGGTCCGCATCATGAAAAACATACGAGGTGGTTTGATAGATGGGCACGGCCCTGGAACCGGTCGCGGGGTCCGGCGATTGGCCGGCGTGAACAGCGAGGGTGGCAAATTGATGTTGCTTCGATTCTGGCATGGCTGCTCCTTCTGGTTCGTGTGCAGTTCGGTTCGTGTATGGCTAAGAATGCTGCGTAACCTGGATTTAAGAATTTGCCTTCGGGGCTCGCACGAAAAGCGAAGCGGGCACAGAAAGCAAAACGGCCCGAATCCATTTTTTGGACCCGGGCCGTTTGGTTTCAGAAATCGGTTGCGTCTAACGCATTCGCCGTTCCAGAGCCGTACGGACGGGTACCCAGGGCATACACATGCACATGGCCTCAAATCCGTATTTCCTGGAATTCAGCATCGAAGGCAGTATCGACGGAAGCGATAGGGAAAGTCAAATTGAGACGGCGATAGAATCCAGAGCAGGCTCGAACCTCAAGCGATCTCGAAGGATCATCGCGTCCGCTGCGGCATCTCTTCAAGGATGGGATGCGGCGCCAGGCGGTGTGGTGTGCTTAAAGAAGCGGGCAACATGTGGAAGGACAACATGAAGTGGAGCGGGATTGGTGTGGTGTTGTTGGCACTCGGACTGTCTGCGAGCTCTGGAGCGCAGACTGCGCAGGATGGCTGGGTTCCCCCAGTGCATCCAATTCCCACCGGCAAAGCACCGGGCATGAAAGTGCAACTGCTGAGCACGATTGGCCAACAGAAGACCTACGCGGTTATTTTCTACAGAGGCGATGAGGCATTTTCAGGACTAACGGATTTTGCGCTCAAGTACCACGTCACCTCGGCGCACTTCACCGCAATCGGAGCCCTTCATGGGGCGGAACTCGCCTGGTTCGATCCGGCACGCAAGATGTACAAGAAGATTCCCATCGAAGGGCAGGTGGAGGTGATATCGATGATTGGCGATATTGCGCTCTACAAAGGCAAACCCTCCGTCCACACTCACATGGTGGTGGGCTTGCCAGACGGATCGACGCGGGGAGGCCATGTGCTGGAAGCTCATGTAAGTCCCACGCTGGAGGTCTATGTCACGGTAGACCCGACCGACATGCACAAGCGGCTGGACCCGGAAACCGATCTGACGCTGATCGATCCCGCCGTCCACGAATAATGGAATGACGGACACGAACCACAACGCAGCAAAACCATGAGGAGAAACAGGAATGTCTGAAGTACGCGTGATTGCACGGGCAGTAGCTCGCGAGGGAAAAGCGGACGAGTTGAAGGCGCTGTTAAGCGGGCTGATTAAACCGACTCGCGCCGAAGCAGGCTGCAAATTCTACGAGCTATTTGCATCGAATCTGCCGGGGCTGGTCTATTTCAACGAGCTATGGGAAAGCAAGGCGCACCTGGATGCCCATGCGGCGAGCAGCCACTTTACCGAAATCATTGGTAAGGCGAAAGACCTGATGCAGGGGCCGATGGAAATAAATCTTCTGGAAGAGATCAGATAAGTCCAAGTTGCTCAATCCAAGCTACAAAAATGGGCGTGGCAGTCAGCATCTATTGAGTGGCTACCGCGCTTCTTTGTCGAGCCTGCGGCGGCTATGATTCCTCGGGATGCCAGACGTAAGCGCCGGGTTGCGGCAAGCCGATGTGGGCCAGGACGCGATAGACGAACTGGCGCGCCATTTCAGTCGAATCCGTGGGGCGGTTATAGAACGCGGGAATTACCGGAAAGATAATGGCGCCGGCTTCCGCGGCCAGCGTCATATTGCGCAAATGGATGCGATTGAACGGCGTCTCGCGTACGCACAGCACGAGCGGACGACGCTCCTTGAGCGTGACATCGGCGGCGCGGGCAATCAGCGAATCGGCCATGCCCAAAGCAATCGACGCGAGTGAGCCCATCGAGCACGGCAAAATGATCATGCCGCTGGAGGGATGACTGCCGCTGGCAATGGCGGCGCCGATGTTGGCGTTGGCATGTTGCACGGTCTTTTGGGGCGCACCATCCAAAAGCTTTTCGAGTAAGTCATGCCGCCCGGCTACGCCTAACTCCTCGGCTAAAACACGCAGCGAATTTTCCGAGGCCACAAAGTGGACGTGGGCGACGCGCTCATCCTGCTCGAGCGTGCGCAACAGCTCGCGGCCAAAGACAGCGCCGGACGCGCCGGTGAGAGCTACGGTAAGATGAACAGCTTCCAAGGCACGAGCTCCCTTCGCGGGCTGGTTGAGTTTCTACGTTCGCCATCCTTCGCAAGTGCGCAAAGAATGGCAAACGGCACCACATTTTTCTAGTCGCCCAAGACGCGGGCGAAGATCGCGTCCACATTGCCCAGTTGGCGCGTGTAGTCGAAGGTGCGGTCCAGCTTCTCAGAATTTAGAAGCGCTGTAATTGCGGGGTCGCTTGCCACCTCGTCGCGGAAAACCAGATCTTCTTTCCAGGCGCGCATGGCATGGGACTGGACGAGCCGGTAGGCGTCTTCACGCAACATACCTGCCTCAGCGAGATCGAGCAATAATTGTCCGCTGAAGATCAGGCCGCCGGTACTCTCTAAGTTGCGCTTCATCCGCGCGGGATAGACGAGCAACCTGTCGATGAGGTTTTCTGTCTTGGCCAGCAGGTAATCGGCCAGAATGGTGGAATCCGGGAAAATGACCCGCTCGACGGAGGAATGCGAAATGTCACGCTCGTGCCACAGCGGAATGTTCTCGAAGGCCGCCTGCGCGTTCCCGCGAAGCACCCGCGCCAGGCCGCTGATCTGCTCGGAGGTGATCGGGTTCTTCTTGTGCGGCATGGCCGAGGAGCCTTTTTGCTTTTCGCTGAAATACTCTTGGGCCTCGCGTACCTCGGTCCGCTGCAGATGGCGTATTTCTACGGCGATCTTGTCGAGGGTGCTGCCGATAATGGCGAGGGTGCTGATGTAGGCGGCGTGACGGTCGCGCTGGATGACCTGCGTAGCAACCGGGGCAGCATTGAGCCCAAGCCGCGCGCAGATGCGCTCTTCGTGCTCCGGCTTGAGGTGGCCGAAGGTGCCAACCGCACCGGAAAGCTTGCCGACGCGCATATCCTCGGCAGCGGCATCGAAGCGGACGAGGTTGCGCTGCATTTCCGCATACCAGTTGAGCAGCTTGAGGCCGAAGGTCGTGGGTTCGGCGTGGATGCCGTGGGTACGGCCAATGGTCGGCGTGTGCTTGAATTCGATGGCGCGGCGTTTGAGCACGGCCAACAAGGCGACCAGCCCGACGCGGATGTGCACCGATGCCTCTTTGATCTGCAAAGCCTGGGCAGTATCGACCACATCGTTCGAGGTAAGACCATAGTGCAGCCAGCGGGACTCGGCGGCCATCCCCTGCGCAGTGAGGCTCTCGGCAACCGTGGTGGTGAAGGCGATGACGTCGTGCTTCACTTCCGCTTCGATCTCATGAATGCGGGATACGGAGAAGCCGGCTTTCGTGGCAATCGCTTCAGCCGCGGCAACGGGAATGACACCGTCCTCGGCGAGCACGGCGCTGGCAGCCGACTCTACCTGGAGCCAGCAACGATACTTGTTTTCTTCGGTCCAAATATGGCCCATGGCAGGCCGGGTATAGCGCTCAATCAAGGAAAGCTCCTCAGAAAAATGGCAAACGAGTGACCACGACCGCACGCAGCGATCCAGTCCAATTCTCGATTGTACGGGGAGACCGGGTTTAGTTGCGAGGAATGTGCAGACGCTGATGGAGTTCCTCGTACAATAGCCCGCATCCAGGCTTGTAGGGCTGGAACCACTCGCCGTCGATCACCAGTTGCGGGATCGCCCGTTTGCCCACGTGGCGCACAAGCTCGTCGGAGGCAGACGAGTCCGCATCAACGTCGATTTCGGAATACTCGACGCCATGCTCTTCGAGGAATTGTTTGGCCGCCCGGCAGTCCCGGCACCAGGCGGTGGTATAAACCTGCACCTTCATATCCAAAATTGTACTGCGTCCGCACTATAACATTTGTGATGGATGACAGCCAACGAGATCAAATCAATTCTGAGCCTGGAACCGCATCCGATAGAAGGCGGTTCTTTTCGACAAACCTATGCCTCCCAGGGAACGCTGACGCTGCCGCGCGGTCTCCGGCACCAAAGCACGGCGATCTATTACCTGCTGGAAGCAGGAACTTTCTCCGAGATGCATGTTCTCGACTCGGACGAGATTTTCCACTTCTACCTGGGCGACCCGGTGGAGATGCTTCAACTCTATCCCGACGGCAGTTCCGCTATCTTCATTCTTGGCCAGGACTTGGCAGCCGGGCAACGGGTACAACTGGTAGTTTCCGCGGGCGTATGGCAAGGCACGAGGCTATTGAACGACGGCCAGGCGGCACTGCTGGGATGCACCGTAGCCCCGGGGTTCGACTATGCCGACTATCGGAATGCCCCTTACGCCGAATTGGCTGCAAAATGGCCTGCAGAAGCCGCACGGATCCGGGCGCTGACGAGAAGCTAAGACGATCTGCGCCGGCGAAAGAAGCTCCGCAACAACTCGGCGGCCTCATCGGCAAGAATTCCCTGCTCGACCTGCATCCGGTGGTTGAGTTGAGGATGGTTGAGCACGGAAAGCACCGATCCGGCCGCGCCTGCCTTGGGGTCCACCGCGGCAAAGACCAGCCGGTCGAGCCGGGCATGGATCATGGCTCCGGCGCACATGGCGCAAGGCTCCAGGGTGACATAGAGCGTGCAGCCCAGGAGACGGTAATTTCCGAGGGCGTGGGCGGCGGAACGCATCGCTACGATTTCGGCATGGGCCGTGGGATCGTTGTCGCGCAGGACGCGATTTTGGCCGCGGGCTACGATTTCGCCGTCATGGAGCACGACCGCGCCGATAGGAACCTCGCCAGCCTCGGCTGCGAGGCTGGCTTCGGCGAGGGCAGCGTGCATGGCTTCGTGATCGGCGGTCATGCTTGAGATGGTAGCGCCGCCGGTTGCTGCTGGGTCATGCAGTGGAGCGTCCCCAGGCCCCAGACGAGGTCGACGCAGTGAATGCCGATCACGTCGCGCTCCGGAAAGACCTCGGCCAGAATATTGAGCGCGATGCGGTCATTGGGATCGTGGAAGGTGGGGACCAGGAGCAGGCCGTTCGCCAGATAGAAATTGGCATAGCTCGCCGGCAGGCGCTGGCCGCGAAAGACCACGGGGCGCGGCAACGGCAGTTCGACGAGCGTGAACTGCTTGCCATCGAGGGTACGCGCGGCTTTCAGGCGTTCGAGATTCTCCGTCAACAGCGGGTGATTAGGGTCGGCGGCATTGCGTTCGACCGCGGTCACAATCGTGCTCGGGCCGACGAAACGGGTGATATCGTCCACATGGCCGTGGGTATCGTCCCCGACCACACCGCGATTGAGCCAGATGACCTGCTCGATGCCCAGGTAATCGTGGAATACCTGTTCCAGTTGCATACGGCTCACGCCGGGATTGCGCTGCTGCACTTCGCTGAGCAAGCACTCTTCCGTGGTAAGCAGAACGCCTCCACCGTTGGTGTCGATGGAGCCGCCTTCGAGCACAACCCGGTTGGCTACTGCCGCTGAAGATCCATTCTTCTCAATCGCGACGGTCGGCTGCCAGACGGGCAGACCCAGCAGTGAAGCGACCCGGCCGGGAATCTGGTCGTCGAGCTGCCAGTCGGGATATTTGGCCCACGCATTGAAGCGCCAGTTGGTAATGCCAACCTGGCCTTCGGCATTCCGAACGAAGATGGGGCCGGAGTCGCGGGTCCACACGCGGTCCGTAGGCCAGACATGGAAACGGACCTGATCGAGATTCGCCCCGGCGCGCTCCAGGATTCCGCTGACGCGCCGCTGCGCTGCGGCATCGTCGACGAGAATATGCACCTGTTCCCGAACAGAAAGCAGGCGCACAATCTCCGCGTAAACCCAAGGAATGGGCTGAAACTTGCCCGGCCAATCGTCGGGATTGTGCGGCCACGCTAGCCAGGTGGCTTCGTGACGGTCCCATTCGGCGGGCATACGGTAGCCCAATTCTTGAGGCACCAATTCTTGCGATAGAGGAGCGGACATTTCTACTTGGCATCTCCGTCGGGCGCCCACGCATGGAGCGGATCGAGAAAGCGTTTGGTGATTGGAGCGTAAGCGTCGATGCGGCGGTCGCGAAGGAAAGGCCAATTACGGCGCGTATCCTCAAGCAGCGCAAGATCGACTTCGCCGATCAGAATCTCTTCGGAGTCGTGCGACGCTTTGGCGATAATGCGGCCAAAGGGATCGGCAAGAAAGCTGCCTCCCCAGAACTCCAGGCCAGGACCGCTCATGCGGTTGCCAAGAACGTCGCCCTGTTCATGGCCGACACGATTCACTCCCGCCACATAGACGCCGTTGGCGATGGCATGGGCGCGCTGGATGGTCTGCCATGCGTCATATTGGGCAGCTCCAAATTCGTCCTTCTCCGCCGGGTGCCAGCCGATGGCCGTGGGGTAGAAGAGAATTTCCGCTCCCTGGAGCGCGGTAAGCCGCGCACCTTCGGGGTACCACTGATCCCAGCAAACCAGCGTGCCGATGCGGCCAAACGCGGTATCTACCGCCTGAAACCCCAGGTCGCCCGGAGTGAAGTAGAACTTTTCATAGTAGAGCGGGTCATCGGGGATGTGCATCTTGCGATAGACACCGATGATGGCACCGTCGGCGTTCAACGTGACGGCAGTGTTGTGATAAAGCCCGGGTGCACGGCGCTCAAAGAGCGAGGCAACGATGGAGACGCGGCACTCGCGAGCCACCTCGGCCAGTTTGGTCGTGGAGGGGCCGGGAATCGGCTCGGCCAGATCGAACAGGCGGATATCTTCGCGCTGGCAGAAGTATTGAGCACGGAACAGTTCCGGCAGGCAAACAATGTTTGCGCCCCGCTTTGTTGCTTCGCGGACATGCCGCGTGGCTGCGGCGAGGTTTGCTTCGGGATCGGGCCCCATGCTCATCTGTACGAGCCCTACTTTGTATTTGCGCGCGTTCGCCATCATGGCTTACCTGTTCTCCTAAAACGATAAATCGGACAAGGATGCTTCCCCGGACAACGGGCCTGCGGTTGCTAGACCCTCAATCAACACGCCCAAAACCGACCGGCATGGAATCGACAGAACAAGGCCAACCCCGCTGACTGGGATTGGCCTGTGTGACGCTCTTGTTAGATGCGAGCGCTACTCTTCAAGAATCAAGACGGCGGCCGCGATCGTGGTCGTCCACAGTCCGCGCTTATCCCCGACCGCCGATTGCGTGATGTTGCTGGTGCGAACGATTTTGTTGGAGATACGATAGATCTCCTTCTTCTCGTCCCAACTCGTGTCCGGATCGAACTCGACATCGAGAGTGGTCGCGAGCATCTCGGCGGCCAGTTCCTCTGCATACTCACCAGCCTGCTCCTCCGTCTCGCCGAAACCGTGGTGCTCACTGAGGTAGCCATAGGTGTTGCTGTCTGCGGGAATAGCCACGCCGATGCTTGAAACGATGAGCCGATGAGGCTCGCGTGTCGAGTTCTCCGCAATCACCGAAAAGACAACCTCGCCGGGATTCAGATAAGTGAGGCCTTCTTTGCGGGGGATCACCTTGCAATGCGGCGGAAAGATGGATGAGACACGCACCAGATTTTGCGAGGCAATCCCCGCATCCCGAAGGGCCAACTCAAAGGAAGTCAAACGCTCTTTGTGTTTGCCGACCCCTTTGGTGAAGAACAGCTTCTTCGGGACCATGCTTTTTCCCAATTTCTATGTGCCCTCCGCGACCACAAAGGTAGGGGTACCCCAATCCGGCTCCCGCATGAGTTTATCGCATCCCGCAGGTCAGAAACAGGCCGTAGGCGCATTTATTCGGACATTTCCACGACCTATGACCGCAAAGCGGGTTCGCCGGCCTTCGCTTGCCTGTCCAGGCCGCCCTCGGCGGGAACAACAAATGCGTTTTCCCTTCCCGAGCCACCGTAACTTTTTGGAATCGTGCGCGTTTAAACCTCCATGAAGTGGATGCCTCTGACAGAGATTTTGGTGGTGAGCGCTGGGCTGGTTTGTGGAACGGCCGCTCAAACGCCGGGGAACGCACAAGAGCCAACGGCAACCCGTTCCACCACCAATCCGGGGCCGGTGATCCTGGACTGGACGCCCCCGGCGCTGACGCAACTGAGCATCGGGGCAGCCGCTAAATCCAGCTTTACGCTGGATCGCACCATGCTGGGCGTCGCCGCCGGCATGCTTTCCAATTCGGAAGCCGAGACCAGGCAAGCCATGAACAAGCTCGACGGAGTCAGCGTCCACCTGCTGCGTTTCGGCGCCACGGGGATTCCAGACGAGAGGGCCGTGAACTCCATTCGCGACGCTTACCACTTGCGCGGATGGAAGCACCTGGTGTCGACCACCAAGGCCGGAGGGCCTGTCCACGATGGGATGACCGATGTCTGGCTGGTGATGGATGGCGCGAACATGCGCGGCGCCGTAGTATTGGCCGAAACTCCCAAAAGCCTCACCCTGGTGACGGTAGCCGGCAATCTGAGTCCCGTGGATGTGCTTCATTTGCGGGGCCACTTTGGAATTCCCCGTTTTGACGGAGACGACTTCAAGGAAGCGAAGTGAGAACAGAAGTCGCTTCGGGGAAAAATCAAGATGCCTAACCATTGCCACTCGCAATTTGCAGGTGTTAGCCTTCCTGTGAACACACGCCGGGAAGGGATACCGCCAAAATCATGCAAACGACCTATAACGGGCTGGAATTGCCCAAGGATGGGCAGTCGATTGAATACAAAGATGGGAAATTTGAGGTTCCCGATCATCCCATCATTCCTTTTATAGAGGGCGATGGAACAGGACGCGACATCTGGAAGGCCTCGCAACGGGTCTTCGACGCCGCAGTCGAAAAAGCTTATGGCGGCAAGCGCAGCATCAAATGGTTTGAAATCTTCGCCGGGGAAAAAGCCTTTCGCCAGTTCAATACCTGGCTGCCGGACGACTCGGTAGCCGCGGCGCGCGACCTGCGCGTCTCGATCAAAGGGCCGCTCACCACACCGGTCGGTGGCGGTATCCGTTCGCTCAACGTGGCTCTGCGCCAGATTCTCGACCTTTATAGCTGCGTACGGCCGGTGAAGTATTACCAGGGCGTGCCCAGCCCGGTGAAGCATCCGGAAAAGCTCGACATCGTGATCTTCCGCGAGAACACCGAAGACGTGTATGCGGGAGTCGAGTTCAAGCAGGGCTCGGAAGACGCTGCCCGACTCATCTCTTTTCTCAACGACGATCTGCTCAAGGGCACCAAGAAGAAGGTCCGGACCGATTCGGGCGTGGGCATCAAGCCAATCTCGGTCTTCGGAACCAAGCGACTGGTGCGCTACGCGATCCGCGCTGCCCTGGATGCGGGCCGCAAAACCGTGACCCTGGTGCACAAGGGCAACATTCAGAAGTTTACCGAGGGAGCTTTCCGCGAGTGGGGCTATGAGGTCGCGACGCAGGAATTTCGCGAGCAGACGATCACCGAGCGCGAGAGCTGGATTCTCGGCAATGTGGAAGCCAATCCCGGAATCAGTATTGAAGAAAATGCCGCGCTCATCGAGCCGGGGTTGGAGTTTGGTTCGCCGAGCTTCCGTGATTCTGTTTACGCAGAGATCAAGGCGGTGCTCGACTCGATCGGCACGACCCATGGCAACGGCGCATGGAAGAACAAGGTTCTCATCAACGACCGCATCGCGGACTCAATCTTTCAGCAGATCATCATTCGCCCCGCAGACTATAGCGTGCTCGCTACCTCGAACCTGAATGGCGACTATATCTCCGACGCAGCGGCGGCGCAGGTAGGCGGCCTGGGCATCGCGCCCGGCGCCAATATCGGCGACGGATTTGCCGTCTTCGAGGCCACCCACGGCACAGCCCCCAAATATGCCGATAAGGACATGATCAATCCCGGTTCGGTAATTCTGTCGGGCGTGATGCTGCTCGATTTTATCGGCTGGAAGGAAGCGGCCAAGCTGATTGAACAATCGCTTGAAAAGACGATTCTGCAAAAGTTCGTCACCTACGATTTCGAGCGCCAGACCGCTGGTGCGACGAAGGTAGGCACCAGTGAGTTTGCTACACGCATCATCGGCAATATGTAGCCCAACCATGGCACTTTTGGGCCTTGAATCCCCCAAGGAGAAATGAAATGCGTAAGAAGGTAAGCATTGTGGGCGCCGGCAACGTGGGCGCCACGGCCGCACACTGGATTGCGGCGAAGGAACTGGCCGATGTCGTGTTGATCGATGTGGTGGAGGGTGTTCCCCAGGGCAAAGCCCTGGACCTTCTGGAGGCTCTGCCGATCGAGAAGCGCGATGTGCGTGTCAGCGGTTCCAACGACTACGCGGCCAGCGCCAACTCCGACGTGGTGGTCATCACGGCGGGCATTCCGCGCAAACCGGGCATGAGCCGCGACGATCTGCTGCACACCAATTTCAAAATCATGTCGGACGTGGTGCAGAAGGTGGTTGAGCAGTCGCCCGAATGCATTCTTATCATCGTCTCCAACCCGCTGGATGCGATGGCCCAGGCCGCCTTTCGGCAGGCGGGCTTCAATCGCGAGCGCGTGATCGGCATGGCGGGTGTATTGGACTCGGCTCGCTTCCGCTCTTTCATTGCCGAAGAGCTGAACGTCAGCGTGGAGAACGTGACCGCATTTGTGCTGGGCGGCCATGGCGACACGATGGTGCCGCTTCCCCGCTACTCGACAGTGGCCGGCATTCCTATCACCGAACTTATCGAACCCGACCGGCTCGAAGCATTGGTGCAGCGGACCCGTGACGGCGGCGCCGAAATCGTAAAATACCTGAAGACCGGTAGCGCCTACTATGCTCCGTCTGCCGCCGCGGTCGAGATGGTCGAGGCGATTCTCAAGGACAAGAAAAAAATACTCCCCTGCGCGGCTTATCTGCAGGGTGAGTACGGCATCGACGGGTACTATATCGGCGTGCCGTGCAAGCTGGGAGCGGGGGGCCTGGAAAAGATTATCCAGATCAAGCTCACGCCGGAAGAGGATGCTGCACTGAAGGGCAGCGCCGCGGCCGTCAAAGAGCTTTGTGCGGTGATCGGCGTGTAGGTTGCCGACCACCGGCGGCAGCGATAAACCGCAATAAGCAGCAAGATCGACACAGAAAGGGCCATCCCGCCGGTCGGGATGGCCCTTTTGTGTTCATCCTCCACCAAAAGGATGGGGTTATTGCCCATCCATGGAACGAAGACAGCGGGAACGTGCAGACGTAAGGTTCGGGAGAACTCAATCAGGCTGTCAACCACGCGCTACAAATAAGAATGTGATCTATCGGCGCGAGAGAACGTTCCAGTCGGACGCACACTGTATGCGTCCAGCGGAAAAGACGCGCCACGAACCAGCATTTTAGGAGCACCAATGACTAGGAAAGTCCTCATCCTCTGGATGTTTTGTTTCGTCATCGCCCTTGTGACAGCTCATGCGCAGAGCAACTACGCCGTAGTCCGCGGATCGATTCTGGATCCGCAGCATCGGCCGATTGCCGGAGCGCGCGTGCACATGACGGCACATGAAACGGGCGCAGAGCGAGAAGTGATTTCGAATGGAACGGGACTCTACGAGATCGCCGGCCTGCAACCTGGCGTCTACGCACTGGTCATCGAGAGCGCAGGCTTCAAACCCGCAACCGAAACTATCGAGTTGGAGGTCGGCCAGCAAGCCACGCTCGATCTGCACCTGAGCGTCGGCAGCGATGCGCAAACCGTGATGGTTGAGGCGTCGCGCGAACTGCTCAAGACCCAGGATGCAAGTGTGGGTGAAGTAGTGGACCAGCGGTCGGTGGAGTCGCTGCCGTTGAATGGGCGCATGTTGATTGACTTGGTACTGACGGTGCCGGGGGCGCATATCAGCCATGGCGCGGCGGCAGGAGACATGAGTTCTCTCTACTGGAGACCCGGACAGCGGTCGGCGGTGAGCATCGGAGGAAACCGTCCCAATGCGAATTATTTTTTGCTGGACGGCGCCACCAATACCGACCCGACATTCAGTACGCAAAACTTCAGCGCGTCGCCGGATGCGGTGCAGGAATTTCAGGTGGAAACCGGCAGCTACTCCGCCGAAATGGGCGGGGCCGGCGGCGGCCAAATCAATATCGTAACCCGCTCCGGATCGAGCAGATTTCACGGCACGGCTTATGAATTTCTGCGTAACGGGGCCATGGATGCGCACTCCTTCAATGAGATGGGGAACCTGAATTTCCTGGTGCAGAACAACTTTGGCGCTTCGCTCGGCGGCCCGATCTGGCGCCGCCGCAAAACCTTCTTTTTCACAAACTATGAAGCTCTTCGCCATGTAGAAACGATGGTGATGGTCGACACGGTGCCCACCGCAGCCGAGGTCGGGGGGGATTTTAGCCAGAGCGGTGTGGATATCTACGATCCCACCAAGAGCACACCGAATCCGAATTACAATCCCAATTTGCCAATCAGTGTGACCAATCCGCAAACGATTCGTCAGCAATTTATCTACAACGGCATCAAGAACGTGATTCCGCCGGGACAACTGACCACAGCGGCCACGATCATGTTGAGCAAGTACACGCCTCAGCCCAACATGATGATGAATATGGGTGGAATGACCATGATGGGGCAACCTACCGTGGTAGGCGCGGGCAACGACGCCAACAACTATCTCGATTCGCGCAAAGAGCGGATGACGGACGACCAGGGCACGTTCCGCGTAGATCAAAGCTTTGCAAGCGGCGATACGGCCTTCTTCCGCTACTCGGCGGGCAGCGAATATGGATTCATGCCGGAAGGCCTGCCAGGATTCGGCCTGTATCACGACAACCTGTCGGAACAGGGGACATTGGGATGGACCCGCGTGATCTCGACGCATATGGTCAACATGGCGTCGTTGGCCGTTTCACGCCTGGCCATGTCGCACACGACAGAAAGTGCGAGCAAGAACGACATCGTCGATGAGTTGGGAATTACCGGAACCGGTTTCGGCGGCCCGAGGGCCTGGGGAGCGCCTTATTTCAACGTGCAGGGTTACTCGCCTTTTGGCGACAACTACCTGGCCACGCCGATGAAGGCCTGGGATACGGTCGTCGAGGGCCGCGACTCGCTGAGTTGGCAACTGGGCCGGCACAGCACCAAGTTCGGCGCCGCGTATCAGAAATTTATCTGGCCGATGTGGGGATTCTTTCAGAACCGCGGCTACTACCAATACACCAACGGCTATACAACTCAATACGCTCTGAACGACGGCAGCACGGGTTCGGCGCTCGCCAGTTTCCTCCTGGGAATGCCGGCGGCGCGGCAAGGACAGGCAGGCGTGCCCCAGATGAATTTGCATCAGTGGTATGCCGACGGCTACGGTCAGGACGCGTGGCGGCTGACTTCGACCAGTACACTCACTTATGGCCTGCGCTACGAATTCATGAGCCCGCTCATCGACGTCGACTATACGAACAGTAACCTGGATCTCTCCAGCGGTACGCCGCAGGTATTTATCGGCGGACAGAATGGCTATCCGCGCGGCCTGATGTATGCCAACCACACCAACTTCGCGCCAAGGATCGGCCTGGCGCAAAGTCTACCCAGGCTGGGGATCGTAGCCCACGTCGCCTATGGAATCTTCTACACCCCGGTGGACATGAATACCTGGTGCAACCAGCGCCATAATGTTCCCTATGTCTTCCCCGAGACTTCGCAAAGCGATCCCTACACGCCCAGCATTACCACACTGAACTTCCCTACCCCGGTATTGGGCACGACGGTGGTCAGTTTCACCGGACTCCAACTCCATGCCTCGGCGCAATACATTCAGCAATGGAGCGCTTCGCTCGAAAAACAGTTAGGCCCCCAGACCACGCTTGAGGTTGGCTATCTGGGAGCGGGCGGCTTTCACTTACAGCGTTCGCATCTCATCAACAATGCTCAGCCGGGAGCAGGACTGATCCAACCCCGTCGTCCCTTTCCTAAAATCAGCTTTGTGAACAACACGGTCTTCCCGGCGGCTGTCGCGCAGACCATGACCAGTTCCACGTTTCCAGTGAGCACCGTGAACCTGCTGGAGAACACTGCACAGAGTTGGTATGACGCGGGCTACGTGAATGTGCGCCGACGCTATGCCCGCGGTCTGAGTTTTTTGGCCAACTACACTTTTGCCAAAGCGCTCGACAATGCACCGGACTTCCGCTCGCCCATGTTCGAAGCTGCTACCCCGCAGAACAACGACGATCTGAATGCCGAGAAAGGCCCGGCCTGCGACGTCCGTCATCGCTTTGCGCTGAGTGCCGTCTACAATCCGCCCGCCTTTAGCCGCAATGGCCTGACACGCGCCCTCACCCGCGACTGGCGTGGCTCGATGGAATATCAGGCGCAGAGCGGCTTTCCGCTGACCATCTCCGTCTTTGGCGACACAGCGAATGCCGGAACCGTGGTGGGAGAAAATCCGATCCGCGCCAACGCCACCGGGCAGAAGGTGTTTGGATCGGGCAGCCGCAGCTCGGCGACATGGTTCAGTCCCAGTGCCTTTTCCGCGCCCGCCGCGTATACCTATGGCAATTCGGGCCGGAACTCGGTCTACGGTCCAGGCTTGCAGACCATGGATCTGGGGCTGGTGCGTGAGTTCAGCTTGACCGAAAAAACGAGATTCGAGGCACGCGCCGAGTTCTTCAATGCGCTGAACCATACGAATCTGGGAACTCCGAATCGGTTTGTAAATACCTCGAACTTTGGCAGCATTACCGAGGTCGCAACGCCGGGCAGAGAGATCCAATTGAGTGCGCGGCTGTCGTTCTAGCGGCGGTTGCCGACAAGCCGAGTCATCGAATCGGTACTGAATCCTCGATTCGATGATTCGGCGGTTTCTGGAACAGGGGCTGTAACGGCACTATGACATACGGCTGCAGATGCGCTCGGCGCCTAAGATTCTTCAGAGAGCGCGGGAGAGTCTGGAGACGACGATCCTGCCCACCGATACGGCTCCGCATTACCGGATAAACTGAGCGACCGCCGGTCCTATCTGACTGGCGCACCGGACCGGCGCCAGGTGTCCGCAGCCGGCAATCACGTCCAGTTGCGACTGAGGAACCAGACGGTGAATCTTCTTCCCTTGGTCAAGCGGGGTGATGTGGTCTTCTTCTCCCCACACAATCAGCACGGGCATCTTCAGTTCGGGCAGCAGCCTGTCGGTGGTGTCGTGGCCGGTAAACATCGTGCTCAGTGCCCGATGGATCACCCAGGCATTCCCGCGGGAAACACGCAGGATGTCCTCCACGATGAATGCCGGAACCTTGGGCGGATCGGGCATGAGCAGTGCGTCAAGCTGGTCCAGTTCGAGCGAGGTCGCGGGAGCAAAGAGCCGGGTGTCCCAGGCAGGCGCTTCGTAGATTCCGGCGCTGTCAAAAAGAATGAGGTGCCGAATCCGTTCCGGATGCCGGGCAGCGAGAATCTGCACGATCCATCCGCCCATGGACCATCCCCCTAGATCCACCTGCTTGAGTCCCAGGGTATCCATGAAGCCCAACACGGCAGCAGCCTCATCGGGAACGGAATAGGAGAAATCGGCGGGCTGCTCGCTGCGGCCGTAGCCGGGAAGGTCGGGCATGTAAACACGAAAGCTGGCTTTGACGAGATAAGGCGCCAAGTTGCGCCAATCCTCGGAGCGGCCGCCCAACCCATGCACCAGTACGACCGGGCGGCCTTCCGCAGGTCCCTGCACGTAATAATGGACGCGATGGCCTGCGATCCGCAGCGACCGGCTCTCGGCTCCCGAAAACGCCATCCTCAGGTACAGCAGTCCGTTGAAACAACTGACAGGGCGCGCCCAAAAAACGAGTCCCGCAGACAGCACCAGCGCCACCAGAACACCAGCCACCCGCAACAGCCGTCGATAGGCTTTCACCGGCCCCTCCGTGTTGACACGTTGAGCGCAGTAGCGCGCTGCCAGCCCGCTTCAATCACACGTACGGTCACCGGATCGAGCTCGAGCGCGCTATGACTGTTCCACTCGGTTCGTTCGACCCATCTGACCGCATCCGCATCGGAAGCTGCCGCCAGTGTACCCCCGGCAACACGGCACAAGTAGTCAGCGATCACGTAATGGTAGCGGACACGCCCGTCGTCCCGCCCCTCGGCAGGCCCTTCGTCACGATAGATGCGCTCCAGCAGTTCGACTAGTTCCACCGGCTCGACAATCAAACCGGTCTCTTCCCTCGCCTCACGGATAACTGCGGCGTTGAGCGACTCCCCAACCTCGACCAGACCGCCCGGAATGGACCAGTGGCCCCGGAGCGGCTCAGTTCCACGCTGAACCAGAAGTACCCGCCCTTCGCTGACGATGACCGCCCCCACACCCACCAAAGGTGCTTCGGGAAACTCTCTCTGCATAATTTCCGCCCGTAATCAACTCTCTCTAAGATAGTGCGTCCACGTTCTTTAAGAGGCGGCCCGGCACGTTAAACTAATCACAGGCCCTGTCTGTGCGCATCCTGACCCGCTACATCCTCGGTGAGATCCTCTCCCACGCGCTCATCGGCTGCGCGCTGTTCACGTTTATTCTCTTCATGCCGAATCTCCCCAACATTCTGGAGACGGTGGTCCGCAACAGCTCCACGTTCACCAATGTCATGGAGATTTTTGTCTTCATGCTGCCCAACACCTTTAAAGTCACCGTTCCCATGTCGGTGCTGGTGGGCATTCTGCTTGGGCTTAGCCGCCTTGCCGCCGACAGCGAGATCGTCGCTATGCGCGCCTCAGGGCTGGGCATCGGCTATTTTGTGCGCGTCTCCTCGATCGTGGCAGTCGGCGGAACGCTGCTGGGACTCGTCAACTCTCTTTATGTCGCTCCGCGGGCCAATCAGGCCATCCTGGAGATGGAGCAGTCTTTGGCCACTTCGCAGGCCTCTTATCAGATTCAGCCGCGCGTCTTCTATGAGGACTTTCGCAATTCTGTTTTGTATGTGCAGGATGTGCGTGGGGGAACAGGAGCGGCGAACTGGCGTCAGGTATTCATGGCCGATGTGAGCGATGCCAGCAATCCGCGCATTACGACCGCAGCGTCGGCCACTGTGGTCACCGATTCCACCCAGGAACTGCTCATGCGGCTGCGCAACGGGGCGCAATACGAAACGGTCTCCGGCCAGCAGCAACAGTTCAATATTTCAACATTTACGACGACCGACCTGCCCCTGGCGCTCAGCCCGCAAAGCGATGTGCATCTCGGACGGCTGGACACCGTCATCTATGCAATGCCGATGAGCACGCTTTTGCGGCGCATTCATGGCCCGGACAGCAAGCGATTTCTGATCGAGCTGCATAATCGCATCGCCTATCCTGCAGCCTGCCTGGTGCTGATGCTGGTGGGTGTTCCGCTGGGCGTAGCTTCGCGGCGTGGTGGCAAAAGCTCTGGCTTCGTCTTCACGATTTTGCTGGTTTTCTTTTACTATTTTCTGTCTTCGACCGGCATCGCTCTGGGACGCCAGGACAAGCTCCCGGCATTTCTCGCGGTATGGTCTGCCAACCTTCTGTTCGCGGCAGCCGGCATCTTCCTGCTGTGGCAAATGGCCAGTGGCGGCCAGGTGCTGAGTGCAATCACAGGGTGGTTTTCCCGGTTGCCCAAACTCAAGTTTCCCGCCGCTCCCAGGCACCATGGCATTCCCCTGCCCAGTTTGTTGGACAAGCTGCAGCCGCGCTCTTCCCGCTCTGCCTCGCGTAGCGTCTTCCCTCGGATTCTGGACGAATATGTCGTCCGTGAGTTTCTCAACACGTTCTTCATGGTGCTGGCCGGCTTCGTCATGCTGATGCTGATCTTCACCTTCTTCGAACTCGTTGGGGACATCCTGCGCAACCATATTCCGCTGACGACGGTGGGCGCCTACCTGGTGAATCTGACGCCGAGCATGCTTTACCAGATTGCGCCCCTGGCAGTGCTGATCGCCGTGCTGGTCACCTTCGGAGTGCTCAATCGCAACTCGGAACTTATCGCCATGAAGGCCACCGGCATCAGCTTGTACCGCCTGGTGATCCCCATCGTCTCGATTGCGGCGATCCTGGCCATCAGTCTGTTCCTCTTCGACGAGTTTTATCTGCCCCAGGCCAACCGCAGGCAAGAGGCTCTGCGCAGCATTATCAAGGGCCGGCCGCCGCAAACATTTCTGCACCCGGAACAGAAATGGATCTTCGGTCAGCCTCATCCGGGCGAGCCCGGACGCATCTTCTACTACCAATTCTTCGACCCGGACCGCAACGAGTTCGCCAATCTTTCGGTATTTGAGTTCAATCCCGCCACCTTTGCTCTTTCGCGCCGGATCTTTGCGGCACGGGCTACGTGGGACACCGAAAGCAACGCCTGGCAATTTCAGAATGGCTGGCAGCGCAATATCGAGGGACCGAATGTAGCTCAGGATGGATATCGCGAGTTCAAAAATACGATCTTTGCGGAAATTCACGAAGAACCCAGCTATTTCAAAAAAGAAAGCCTGCAATCGCAGGAAATGAACTTCGGCCAGCTCGACCGCTATATCAGCGATCTGCGTCAAAGCGGCTTCGATACCATGCGCCTGCGGGTCGCGCTCTGGCACAAGCTGGCCTACCCACTGATCGCCATCGTTATGGCTATACTGGCGATTCCTTTCGCCTTATCCATGGGTAGGCGCGGTTCGCTCAGCGGAATTGCTGTGGCCATCGCTGTGGCACTCGCCTATTTCGTCGTCGACGGGCTTTTTGGAGCCATGGGCAACGTCAATTACCTGCCTGCTGCCTTGGCCGCCTGGTCCCCGGACATCCTCTTTGGCCTGACCGGGGGATATCTACTGCTGCGAACGCCTACCTAGGCCGCTCTCCCCGTACAATAGAATTATGTTTCGCGATCTCGGCCCGCTCTTCGGATACATGCGCCGTTACCGCTGGGGTTACCTGTGGGGCAGCCTCTCGGTCATTGCTACCAACGCAATCTGGGTGCTGTTTCCCAAGGTTCTGCAGGCGGCCGTCGATGAATTGAACCACGGCATCACCCGTCAGCGGATTCTGCTTTATGCCGGCTTGCTGGTCGGAATCGCCCTCGTCAAGGGCGTCTTCCTCTATTCCCAGCGCTGGATTCTTATCGGCATCTCGCGTGAGATCGAGTTCGACCTGCGCAACGATCTGTTCAAAAAGTTGGAACGGCAGGACTCAGGCTTTTACCAGCGCTATCGCACCGGCGACATCATGGCGCGCATGACCAACGACCTGAACGCCGTCCGCATGATGCTGGGCCCGGCCATCATGTACAGCGCCAACACGGTTCTGTTTACGGTCGGCGCCCTGTTCTTTCTGCTGCATATCAGCCCATATCTGACCCTTGTGGCACTGGCGCCGATGCCGCTGGCCAGCATCCTCGTTCAATATCTCGGCCGCAAGATTCATGACCGCTTTGAACGGATTCAGGCCAGCTTCTCCGAGATTTCATCCCAGGCCCAGGAGAACTACTCCGGAGCGCGCTTGGTTCGCGCGTTTGCCCGCGAGGAGTCGCAGATCGGCATCTTCGAGCGGCTCAACCACCTTTATATTGCCCGGGCTCTACGACTGGTGCAGCTTATGGGCATGCTCTGGCCTACGCTTGAATTCATTCTTGGCGTGTCCATGATCATCACCCTGCTGGCGGGCGGCCACCTGGTCATCGCCGGCCGCATTTCAGTCGGCGAATTTGTAGCATTCAATACCTACATGATTCTGCTCATCTGGCCAATTATCGCTGTGGGCTGGGTCGTCAATATCTTCCAGCGCGGAACCGCCTCGGTAAAACGTATCGATGAGCTTTTGCGCGCCGAACCGGCTATCGACGACAGTGCCGCCGATCCAACGATTCCTGCCGATGCCGTGCTGAAGGGCGAGATCGAATTTCGCCATCTCAATTTCAGTTATGGTGAGACTCCTGTACTTCAGGACATTTCGCTGCACATTCCCGCCGGATCGAGTCTGGCGATCGTGGGTCCGACGGGTTCGGGCAAATCGACGCTCGTCAACCTGATTTCGCGGCTCTATGAAGCGCCCGACGGCGACCACCCGAAGGGAACGCTGCTGATCGATGGGCGACCGATACGCACCTATCCTCTGGCGGTGTTGCGAAGAAATATCGGCATGGTCCCACAGGAAACTTTTCTCTTTAGCGAAACCATCCGCGAGAATCTTGCTTTTGGCGCACCTGATGCCAGCGCAGAAGATTTGCTAGAGGCCGCCGAGGCGGCTCATATCCGCAAGGAGTTCGAAGAGTTTCCTCAAGGCTTCGAGACGATGGTGGGCGAGCGCGGTGTCACACTCTCGGGCGGACAAAAGCAGCGCTCTGCGATTGCCCGCGCGCTGCTGAGGAGGCCCGCCATTCTCATTCTGGATGACGCACTGGCCAGCGTGGACACGTACACCGAAGAGAGAATTTTGGGCGGCCTGCGCAGCTATACCGCCACATCCACCACGATCCTGATCTCGCATCGCGTATCAACCGTGCGCAATGCGGACCAGATCGCTGTGCTTGACCATGGCAGGATTGTGGAATTGGGCAAGCATGACGAGTTACTCGCTCTGGATGGCTACTATGCCGGCCTCTATCAAAAGCAGCAACTGGAAGAGGAACTTACCGTCACAGGGTAAAGCAGCTTCAGGCGCTCCAGTGCGAGGCAGCACCGCCGCCCGTTGTTGAATCGGAACTGGCGCGCCGCTCGGACGGCCGAGAAGAAGCCGCAATGATCTCAGGGTCCTGGGCAACTTGACGCCACGCATCGCGGACATTCAGCAGATAGGTGATCACCTGCTCGAACTTTTCTTTGGAGTTCGCTTGCGATCCCTGCAGCATGAGCGCGAATATAGCGACATAAAACTCCGCCAGCGCCTCTGCCGGCTTTCCTCCGATGTCCATCTGCAGTGTCGCCTGCAAATGGACCACGATATCCATCGCACGCTTGACTGCGGCGCGGCGTTGCCCTGCATCGCCGCGCTCCACTGCTTCGATGGCGTGGTTCATAAAACGAATAATGCCATCGTAGAGTGCCACAGTAAGTTCGACGCCCGAGGCTCCCTCGAACGAGCGGGTCTGGTACGGGTTCATACGAATGCTCCTATCCGTTCTGAGTTGCGTTGTAGCCAGTGATCGCGCTATACATCTGATTAATCTCCTGGATCTGCTCCGGAATGGATTGCAGAATCTGATTAGCGCTGTTTAGTTCTGCCGTCAGATTCGTTTTCTGCGTCGCAATCAAGGCCTCTTGTTTTGAGATGTCATCGTTTAGCGTCGACTCCTGTCCGCTGTCCTCGCTGAGGGCTAGGCTGATTGCGCCTCCCGTGGCACTGTTGGTGCCCAAGCTATCCAAGGTAGTGGAGAAGGTCGAACCAAAACTCCCTGTGTTCTGGAAAAATGAAACGACCTGACTGAAGTTGGTATTCAAGGCCGTGTCCAATGTGCCAGTGTCGAGGCTGATGGTGCCATCATCGCTCGCGCTCGCCGTAATGCCGAGAGAGATCAGCGAGTTGATTGAACCCGATCCAAAAGTTGTGCTCAGTGCCGAAGACAAGCCCTGCTGTATCTGGGCAAGAACAGAGCTTCCATACAGGGGCTCCGGGTTACCGGAAGAATCCTTCCCCTCCTGAGCATTGATGGCGGCAATCGTAGCGTTATAGTCGGTCACGAAGTTAGCAACCGCGCTCTCGATACTTGTCGTATCGTTGTCAACCACCACCTGTACGCTTTCCGGCGTCGCATCGGCACCCGTACCAGTGGGAGTGCCTGTCGAAAGTAATTGAAGCGTCAATCCGGGGATCGCATTGGTTACCGTATTCGAGGCGCTCGTGACGGTGGTGTTATCGACAGAGATTACGGCGTCAACTCCGTTTTGAACCGTGGCCAGCCCAAGCCCCGTATTGGTATCGGCTGTGGTGGAATCCGCCAGAGTGGTCGGGGCCGTTGGATTGTTGGTAGAGTTTGCAATCGTGATCTGGCCGGCAGATCCATCGGTCTGGCTTATCAGCGAGAGCCGTTGCGTACCGTCGGCATTCGTCAATACGCGCGCGGTGACCCCCACGTCCGCATTGTTGATCGCCGCAGACAATCCAGAGAGAGTCTGCGCCGTGCTGCCCGCGCCTACGTTGATCGTCTGCCATTGACCATCCCCGATCTTGAAAGTAATGCCGCCCGTGAGCACATCGGAGGCTCCGACGGAATCGGTCGCCGCACTTGAGTTCTGCGCCAGGTTCTGTACTACGATCGTATAGGTGCCAGGAACCGCATTCGCGCTGGAGTTGATGCTCCCCGTCACCACGTTGGTATCGGAACTGGATCCAGTCTTGAGGGTCAGGGCGCCGGTAAAATCGGTAAGATCCTGCAGATCGGAGGTTAGGCTGGCAAGCTGAGTTCCCAGGCTGGAAAGCGCCGTGTCCTTGCTTTGCAACCCCGTCAATTGGGTCTTCCAAGGCGTCTCCACCGCTTGCAGGTTGGTGACAATCTGGTTCACCGTGCTGCTCACATCGAATCCTTGACCACTGGTAGCAGAACCGAAATTCAAACCGACAGAACCCATATGTCTTCTCCCTGCCCATTCACCATCAAGTGAATGGCCATGACGAGGTTTAGAAGATTAAGAAAACCAAAGATGGCTTGCGTTCAAAGGAAACGGGGAAAGCCGCAGTTGCGCCGCCTCCCCCGTTTGTTTTTAATTCAGCATTTGGCGATCTGCTATTTACTGAAGCAGCTTGGTGATCAACTGCTGCGACTGGTTGGCCTGAGAAAGAGCGGCGATGCCGGTCTGGCTCAGAATCTGATACTTCGACATGTCGGAAGTTGCTTGACCGTAATCGGTGGCCGTCACGTCGTTCTCGGCGGAGAGCGTGTTGGTCGACTGGGTGGTCATGACGTTGCCGACAGCGGTTAGCGTGTTGATGTTGGCGCCGATGGTGCCACGATCTGCCGCGACAGAGGTAATCGCGCTATTGATGGCGGTCAAGGCGGCCTGGGCAGCAGACGTGCTGGTCAGGCTCGTGTTCGCCAGGCCAAGAGCGCTCGTGTCGGCCTTCACCGCATCCGTCGCGGAATTGTTGTACGAAGTCGAGATCGTTCCGTCAGACGTGAAGATCGCGATGGAGCTATTGCTGGCCGAGGATTGAACTTTCTCAGACTCGGTAAGGCTGCCGCCGGTGATCGTTGCTCCGGCACCAAGCACGATGTTGTTGCCAGAGACGGTTGCAACCGCAGACCCTGCCGCGTCGTTAATCGCAGCCGCGAGGTCAGCAAGGGTTCCACCGGTACCCGTTGCTCCCCACGCAGTGGTGCTCAGAGCCGTGGTCGTGCCGTTGAGCGTGACACTCAGAGCCGCGGTCGGCGTCAGTTTGTCGTTTGCGTCTCCCACCGCAATCGTTCCACCAGCGGTTGTCGGAGGTGCGACGGTGGTAGACAAGTTGTCGCCTGTACCAAGAGAGGCTGTTGCTCCGCCCGTAAGGATGAGTTGACCGCCGATGACCGATGCCACATTGGAGCCCAGGTTGGCATTCACCAGCGACGCCAGCGTGGACAAGGTTGCGTTGCTGCCAATCGATACTTCACCCGCCGCAGGCGCTGCCGTCCCGGAGCCGTCAACGGTGATGGTCTTTGCACTTGAACCTGAACCCAGTGTGAATGTAATCTGCCCCGTGTTAGCGGTGCCGTTGCTGATATCGATCTTGTCGTTCGCATTGCCTACTGTGAAGACCGCATTCTGCGCAAAGTCCTGAATGCCGTTGTATTCAGTGGTGCTGTTGATCGTATTGACTTCCGTCAGGATCTTCTGATATTCGGCGTCGGCCGCACTGGTCTGGCTGCTGTTCAGCGTGCCGTTGGAAGCCTCGGTCGCCAGTGTTACGGCGCGATTGAGCAAGTTTGTGACCTGCGAAAGAGCACCATCGGCAACCTGCAGGAAGTCGACGCCCTCTGAAGCGTTCGAAGCGGACTGTGTAAGCGCCGTCGAAGAGGCCTGAAGACCGTTGGCCAGTGAAAGGCCGGCTGCGTCGTCCGCACCGGAGTTGATCCGGGATCCAGACGACAGTTGCTGAAGAGTTTTGGATAGAGAGGCCTGAGTATTGCTCAGGTTGTTCTGCGCGTAAATCGCAGAAATATTATTCAGAACGCCTAAAGCCATGGAAGTTCTCCTTCGAATTGAGCGGATCTAAGTTCCCTGCTTCGAATGGCTGCCGAAGACGGTGAGGAAGTTCCCCTCGCCCCCTTCGGGCCACCTTGTGTCAGGAACCACGTTGCCCACTGCCTTCATCGGCGCCTCTTGAAAACACTTTATGATTTTTCGCGAGGCGCTCAGCAATCCTCTTTCCAATCATCTTTTTGGCGACTTGGCCGATAGGCATAAAAGAGGAAGAGGAGGTTGGCGGCGTAATGATCGAACTTACCAAGCTCAACGGCAACATAATGGTGTTGAATAGCGACCTAATCAAGACCGCTGAGGCTTCGCCTGACACGATGCTGACTCTGATCAACGGAGAAAAGCTGATTGTCCGCGAGAACTGCGACGAGGTCGTGGAGCGGGTGCTTGCGTACCGGGCGCGTTTGCTGGCCGCCGTGAGCCGGCGCCTTTCCAGTTTTGGCGATTTGCAGCGGGTGGTCTCTCTTTCGAGCCTCGACGTCTCCGATCCCCCCGCCTCCTCGGCTCCCCAAGCACGTCGTAACCCGGACATTGAACGTTAAGAGATAAATCTTAAGTCTTGATGAGGAATCCTCGAGGAGCATTTTCATGGATAAGGGAACTGTAGGCGGGGTCCTGCTGGCCATCATAGGCATCGTGGCCGGGCTGCTGATTGAAGGCGGTAATCTTGGCCAGATCGTGCAGCCCACGGCGGCCTTAATCGTATTTGGCGGCACGATGGGCGCGGTCCTTCTTCAGTTCCCGTTAGGCACGGTGGTCGCCGCATTCCGCGGCATGGCCCATGTATTTGCGGCGCCGCGCAAGCATAACGACGATCTGGTTCGCCTGCTGATTTCATTTGCCAACAAAGCCCGCCGCAATGGCGTGGTTTCGCTGGATACCGATCTGCAGACTATTCAGGACCCTTTTCTCAAGCAGGCAATCATGCTGGCGGTGGACGGCACCGAGCCAACCGAACTGCGCAAGATCATGCGGCTCAGCCTGGATTCTATTATCGATAACCAGGAACGGCTTCCTGCCGTGTTTGAGTCGGCCGGTGGATTTTCCCCGACGATCGGGATTCTCGGCGCGGTGCTGGGCCTGATTCAGGTGATGCAACACTTGGACAATATCCAAGAGGTGGGCCGTGGCATCGCCGTAGCTTTCGTGGCCACAATTTACGGAGTCGGCATCGCCAACCTGTTCTTTCTACCCTTTGCCGGCAAAATGCGCCTCCGGATGCACGACGACCAGCAGCGCCGGGAAATGATGCTGGAAGGTGTGATTTCCATTCTCGAGGGCATGAATCCGCGAATGCTTGAGGTTAAGCTGGCCGGTTTCCTCGATCAAACCACCCGCGAAAAGTCGGAGCGCGCAGCATGAGCGCACGAGTTCCTCGCAGCCGCGTCAGTCGCGACCGCTGGCTGATTTCCTATGCCGATTTCATTACCTTGCTGTTCGCTTTTTTCGTCGTTCTTTATGCGTTTGCGAAAGCCGACCAGAAGAAGCAGGTGCAGGTAGCCGAGTCGATCGACACCGCATTTCGCTCTCTCGGCATCTTCCCCAACGCATCGCGCAGGAGCTCGAAAGAGGCCTCCACAAGCTCTGCAAGCGAAGCAGCAGCAATGCCCATGAACATTGTCATGGGCGAAGATGTGCTCTCTCCGGCCCGGGTCAAGGATGACCTGGAACATGTCCGGAAGGAATTGGAGCAGACCCTCTCCAATCAAGTGGCCCAGCATACCGTCTCCATCCAGATGGGACGGGATGGGCTGGTCATCAGCCTGCGCGAAGCCGGCTTTTTCAATTCCGGCACAGCCACTCCCCGCCCCGAAACTCTCGGGACCTTGCGTCAGATCGCCAATTCCCTTAGCCATACACCGTACGACCTGCGGATCGAGGGGCATACCGACAATATTCCCATCCACAATTCGGAATTCGACTCCAACTGGGAGCTCTCCTCGTCCCGCGCAACGCACATTGCCCGACTTTTTCTCGACATAGGCGCTATCACTCCAGAACGGCTTTCAGCCGCCGGTTACGCAGAGTTCCATCCTGTCGCCAGCAATGACACTGCAGATGGCCGAGCCGAGAATCGCCGCGTCGATCTGGTAGTGCTGCCACGCACAAAGATCAATCTTTCTGCACCCAGCACGCCACGAAGCACCGGAGCCTGGCAGAAGATCACCGACGGCGATCCGACACCTCAGCCTGCTACTCTACCCCCAGCACCTTCACGATAACCCGCTTTCTACGCCGACCGTCGAACTCCGCGTAGAATACCCTCTGCCATGTTCCGAGGTCCAACTTGCCTGCCGTCACGGGCAGGGTGGTTTCATGGTGCAGCAGCAACGACTTCAAATGAGCGTCGGCATTATCCTCGCCTGTCTGGTGATGCTTGTACTCGGGGCGGGCAGGCGCCAGTTGCTCCAACCATTTGCCGATATCTTCGATCAGCCCGCTCTCCAGGTCATTTACATAAATTGCCGCTGTAATATGCATGGGCGAGACGAAACACAGACCGTCCTGAACTCCGCTACGCTTCACGATGTTTTCAATGTCTTCGGTGATGTGAACCATCTCCCGCCGCTTCTTGGTTTCGAAGACCAGGTATTCGGTGTGACTCTTCATCGATGCCTCCGCATTCTTCTGTGAGATGCCGTATCCACGACTTAGCCTTTATCCTAATAACAGCCGTGAACAATCCTCAAACCGCCGACTCTCTTTCTCAGGATGGCCTCAACCTGCTTGCAGCGGGCTCGCCTGCTGCGGCAGCACAGGCATTTCGCGCCGCAATTGCGGTTGACTCGCATCACATCGAGGCTCACCACGGTCTCGTCCGCGCCTTGCGGGATGCAGGCCAGCTTGAACAGTCGATTGGGGCCGCGCTAGCCCTCACCGTTCTGACCCCGGCCGATCCCCTCGCCCACACGGCACTCTCCATTTCATTGCAACAGGCCGGCCATGTGCCCGAGGCGGAAGCGGCAGCGGCTCGCGCCCGGGTCCTTGAGTGGAAGATTCAGCTTCAATCGCCATCAGCAACGGATTTGCTGCCGTGAAGACTGGCCGTCGGCTTACTCCTGCTCAACGACTACGCCGGATGCACGATCGGCTCGCAGCCGCGTTCGGCCCGCAGCATTGGTGGCCCGCTCAAACTCCGTTTGAAGTCATTCTCGGGGCCTACCTTACCCAAAACACGGCATGGAAAGCTGTAGCGCGATCTTTGGATAATCTGCGCGCCGCAGGAGCGCTAACTCTCGATGGCGTGCGCAGCTTGTCCCTTGAAGAGCTGCGCGATCTCATTCGTCCTTCTGGATTTCACACGCGAAAAGCTCCGGCGCTCAAAGCATTTATTGCCATGCTGGACGCGCAGTTTAAAGGCTCGCTCGATATTTTGGCCGCGACCCCAACGGCTGATCTGCGCCAGAGGCTGCTCGCACTGCCCGGCGTCGGCCCCGAAACTGCGGATGCCATTCTGCTCTACGCCCTTGGGCACCCGGTTCCGGTCGCCGACGAATATCTGCGGAGAATTGCCGAACGGCACAGGTTGGTCGCACCGCCGCCTGTCCGTGACCGCAAAAGCTACGAGTCGCTGGTTCATCTCACCCGGAAGGCATTCTCTGCCGACCCGGAGCAAAGCCACGCTCTGCTCTTCAACGAATTTCACGCACTCGCCGTGGCTGTTGGCAAAAGCCATTGCGGCAAGACTGCACGCTGCTCCGGTTGCCCGCTTGCTTGGGATCCACATAAGGATGGAAGCATGGAACCGATCTCCAATCCTTCGCGCTTACCGAAGCCAAATCGATTTCAGTCGTAGCCGGACGCTCCTTGCCGGTGGCCTCGGAAAGACCCTAATGCGCTCCTGCAGGTGGCTTACTTGGCTTGACCTTGCGGAAGAGCCATACGAGCAGAACGCATCCAAAACAAAGCAGGGCCATCCAGCGAAAGACATCGACAAACGCCCACAAGAGAGCTTGGTCACCAAGCTGGCGATAGAGCATCCCCTGGGCCGCGCCTCGGGAGTTCGATGGATTGGTCAGATGGCCGAGCGTGGAACTGAGACTGTTGGTTTGTTGCTGCAACCAGATTTGAGTTCGTGCGACATGGTTCGTGATTTCGTTCTGATGATAAGCGGACCGGCGAGTCAGCAAGGTCTGCGCAACTGAGATTCCAATCGATCCACCGATGTTGCGCACAAGATTGAAAATTCCGCTGGCGTTGCCGATCTGCTCATTGTGCAGTGTCCCATAGGCTTGCGTAGTAATAGGCACAAATACAAAACTCAAAGCGAAGCCGGTAATGACAATGGGCCACAACAGCGTTGTCGGGCTGATATCGAGAGTGATATTACCGAAGACCAGGGACGTAATGCCGAAGACGACGAATCCGAACGTCAGCAGATAACGGGCATCGATTTTGCCCCCGAGATAAGCGATCACGGGCATACCGAGAATCGATCCGATGCCGCGGGGCCCGACGACTAATCCCGCAGTGAAGGCCGTATAGCCGAGTAACTCCTGATAGAAGAGCGGCAGAACGGTAATCATCGAATAAATTGACACGCCGAACATCATGATGAGCACGCAGCCAACGGCAAAATTACGGTCTCTAAAGACGCGGAGGCTCACCAATGGATTCTGCGCGCGGACGGAGTGGACGATGAAGCAGGCGAAGGAGATAACTAATGCTGCCACCGCCCAGCGAATCCACAGGGCGCCGAACCAGTCGTCTTCCTGGCCCTTGTCGAGTACAACCTGCAAACAGCCGGTCCAAACAATCAGAAGCCCGAAACCGAGATTGTCAAACTTTGCAGGCTTGGCGTTCTTGATATAGGGTGGATCTTTCACGAACCGGCTGATCATGAACGCGGCCAGAATCCCGATGGGGATATTGATATAGAAAGCGTAGCGCCAACTGTAAGTGTCGGTCAGCCAGCCACCCAGCGTAGGGCCGAGCACGGGTGCGACAACCACTCCGAATGCGAAGACGGCCATCGCCACGCCGCGCTTCTGGGGCGGAAAGCTCTCCATCAAAATTGCCTGAGAGAGTGGCTGCAGTGCCCCTCCACCGGCTCCTTGGACTACGCGCGCAAGCAGCATAAGAGGCAACGAGGGTGCGGCTCCGCAGAAAAACGAGGAAACCGTAAAGATGATGACGCAAGTCACAAGAAAGCGCTTGCGGCCGAAGCGTAAAGCGAACCAGTTACTTGCGGGCAGAATCACTGCATTCGCAACCAGATAACTGGTGAGGACCCAGGTTGCTTCATCGGTTGATGCAGACAGCGAGCCCGCAATATAGGGCAGCGCGACCGAGGCAATCGCGGTATCGAGCACCTCCATAAACGTAGCCAACATCACCGAGATTGCGATGAGCCACGGAGAGACCTCTGCTCTTTGCGCTGTCATGCACTCCTGCCTTGCAAATGATGGAATAACAGATCAACAGACAGGACCTGGAAGAAAATTCCCGCCGTGTATATCAGTTGGCCTTCGCTTGCGAAAGCCAGCCAAACCGAAACACATGCCGTTCAGGCAGAAAGCGCCGCTGCAGTTGGATAGTGATGCTGTTCGCGGCCGGGATCGCCATCGTGCTTCACCGGATTCTTGAAAAGTTCATAGCGCCCATCGTTGAACTGCCGGCCATGCTCCCGCAGTCCATTCATTTGCCTTTCGTCGATCGAACCTTTCCCTGCAACCTGCGCAGGCTTTGCTCCAGCATATGCATGGCGAGCGATCCGTCGCGGCCATGTGTGCAAACCTTCGTCATCAGAAAGGCGTCGTCGCGAATGCCCTTGAGCCCCTTACCCAACCAATCTTCCGATTTGCCAAGATCATATTCCCAGCAGCAGTCATAGAAGTTGATACCGCCGTCCAAAGCACGGTGTATGATTTCGACCGCAGTCTTCTCATCTTTAGCCGCACCGAGGTGGTGACCGCCAAGACCGAGTGCAGAAATCTTTACATCCGTTTTGCCGAATCGTTTCAGGGGAATGGAACCGATTTGTCGCCATCGTTTCCATTGGATGCTGCAACAACGGTGCCGGTTTCCCTATTCGTGCTTTCAGGCCCGTCCGGCTTCGAGTCACTTCAATCTTGTTATAGCTGTTCTCCTATTGCTGTAGAGGGAAATCTCGACTGTCGAGTGGTGTTTTCCTCAAGAAAACACCACCCTGCACTCCCCTGGAAACACCACGCAAATAGGAGAACTGCTCTAGAACGCCTCTAACTTTACCGATTCGAGTAGCTCAAGGAGTTACTGACAGATCTGAAGACAGCAGAATGTACAATGCCCGCTGACTGGGGGAATGCAAAGCATCCAACCGTGGCAGCGGGCACGTTCTTTGGAGAGACGACGTTCTATACCAATGCGTGACGGCGCTGAAGCGACCGCTCCACATTCGCAGTCAAATAGTGATCGACGGCGGCAGCAGCTTTGCGGCCCTCGGAGATGGCCCAGACCACCAACGACTGGCCCCGGCGCATATCGCCGGCGGCAAAGATGCCTTCGACCGATGTCTGGTACTCGCCGTTTGTAGCCACGTTGCCGCGCTTGTCGAGGGCAAGTCCCAACTGCTCCACCATGCCCGAGCGGACCGGACCGAGAAATCCCATGGCGAGCAGGACCAGATCCACATCGAGCGTAAACTCGGAGCCGGAAATCGGTTCGAACGACGGCGGCGGACCAACGCGAAGCCCTTGTAATTGCTTGACGCGGCCGTATTCATCGCCCGTGAATTGAACGCTGTTCACACTCCACTGGCGGATGCCGCCCTCTTCGTGCGAGGTTTCCGTCCGCAACTGCAACGGCCACTGCGGCCAGGGAGTGGAGTCCGCGCGCTGCTCTGGCGGCTTCGGCATGATCTCAAACTGGTGAACGCTTTTTGCGCGCTGACGCAAGCTGGTTCCCAGACAATCCGCACCGGTATCGCCGCCGCCGATGATGACCACACGCTTGCCTTCGGCATGAATGGCCAATTCGGCATCGACCTCGTCGCCTTCGCAGCGACGATTCTGCTGCGGCAGAAACTCCATGGCAAAATGAATTCCCTTCAACTCGCGGCCTGGAATTTTAAGGTCGCGCGGCTGCTCGGAACCGCCCGCCAACAGAATCGCGTCATAGTGGCTGGTGAGAGCCTCTATCGGCACATTGACGCCCACATGCGCATTGGTCAGGAACGTAACTCCCTCGGCGCGCATTTGCTGAATGCGGCGATCGATGATGTGCTTTTCCAACTTGAAGTTGGGAATACCGTAACGCAACAGACCACCGATGCGGTCATTCTTTTCATAGACCGTGACGGAGTGGCCAGCACGGCGCAATTGCTGCGCAGCGGCCAGGCCAGAAGGCCCGCTACCCACCACGGCCACGCGCTTGCCGGTGTTGACTTCAGGCAATTCGGGATGAATCCAGCCCTCAACCCAGGCACGCTCGACGATGCTGCGCTCGATCAGTTTGATCGAAACAGGCGGCTGATTGATGCCCAACACGCAAGCGGCCTCACAAGGCGCGGGACAAACGCGGCCTGTGAACTCGGGAAAGTTATTAGTGGCGTGGAGCCGATGAATGGCGCTCTTCCAGCGGCCGTTATAAGCCAGATCGTTCCAGTCAGGAATCAGGTTATTGACTGGGCAACCGCTATGGCAAAAGGGCACACCGCAATCCATACAGCGAGCGCCTTGCTCGCGCTGTTTGTTCTCAGCAAAGGGCTCGTAGATCTCGGACCAGTCCAGCAACCGTTCTTCGACCTTGCGGCGAAAGGGCTGTTCGCGCTCAATTTCTAAAAATCCAGTGACCTTACCCATGCTGCACCTCTGCTGCCGCCGGCAGAGGCGACGAAGTTGTAGAAGCAATATAGACCGTGTCGGCGCGTGGAATATGTTGGACGCGCTTGTACTCATGCGGAAAGACCTTCACGAATTGCGGCTGCGCGGTAGTCCAGTGTTCCAGAATCCATGCCGCGCGCGGGCTACCCGTGAGGTCGCGATGGCGCTCAAGCAGGCCGCGCACCAGGGCAACATCTTCTTCCCCAATCAGCGGCTCCAAATCGACGCTTGCCTTGTTGCAGCGGCGTGTCGAAAAGTCTCCCTGGTCGTCGTAGACATAGGCGCAACCGCCGCTCATGCCGGCGGCAAAGTTGCGGCCTGTAGCGCCAAGCACGACCACGGTGCCATTGGTCATATATTCGCAACCATGATCACCCACGCCCTCGACAACCGCCGTGGCACCGGAGTTGCGAACGGCAAAACGCTCGCCCGCGATTCCATTCAGAAACGCCTCGCCGGTAGTGGCGCCGTAGAGCACGACGTTGCCCACCAGGATGCTTTCTTCAGGAAGGAAGCTCGAAGTCTTGTGCGGATAAGCGATGATGCGCCCCCCCGAGAGTCCCTTGCCAAGGTAGTCATTGGCGTCCCCTTCAAGCTCAAGTGTGACACCGGCGGGAACAAACGCGCCGAAGCTCTGGCCTGCTGAGCCATTGAAACGGAAATGGATGGTTTCATCCGGCAGTCCCACGGAGCCGTAGCGCCGCGCGATTTCGCCGCCCAGCATCGCGCCGACGGTGCGATGTACGTTGCGAATGGCAAAGCTGCCCGCAACCGGCGTCTTGGATTCGAGCGCAGGCTTCGCTTTCTCAATGAGCACATGATCGAGCGCTTCGCCGAGACCGTGATCCTGCGCCTGCATGCGGCGGCGGGCCACACGGGAAGGCAACGTAGGCGAATAGAGAACGGAAGACAGATCGATGCCTTTAGCCTTCCAATGTGAGTCTGCCGATGCACTGTCGAGGTGATCGACGCGGCCCACCATCTCATCGACCGTGCGAAAGCCCAGCTTGGCCATATACTGACGAACCTGCTCGGCGATAAAGAAGAAAAAGTTGACAACATGCTCGGGCTGACCTTGGAAGCGCTCCCGCAACACTGGATCTTGAGTCGCGATGCCCACAGCGCAGGTGTTGAGGTGGCATTTGCGCATCATGATGCAGCCCATGGTGATGAGCGGCGTAGTGGCAAAGCCAAACTCTTCGGCACCGAGCAACGCTGCGATAACGACGTCGCGACCGGTTTGCAACTTGCCATCGGTCTGCACGCGAATACGGCTGCGCAGATCGTTAAGCAGCAGCACCTGCTGTGCCTCGGCGAGACCGAGTTCCCACGGCAGGCCCGCATGTTTGATGGAACTCAACGGCGAGGCGCCTGTACCGCCGTTGTCGCCAGAAATCAGCACAACATCGGCATGAGCTTTGGAGACGCCCGCGGCTACAGTGCCAACGCCGGCCTCGGAGACGAGTTTGACGGCGATGCGCGCCTGCGGATTCACGTTCTTCAAGTCGTAAATCAACTGCGCAAGATCTTCGATGGAGTAGATGTCATGGTGCGGTGGCGGTGAAATCAATGTCACGCCAGGAATCGAGTACCGCATCCGGGCGATGACCTCATCCACCTTATGACCGGGTAACTGGCCACCCTCGCCAGGCTTTGCGCCCTGCGCCATCTTGATCTGAATTTCATCCGCATTCACTAGATAGTTTGCAGTGACGCCAAAACGACCGCTGGCCACCTGCTTCACGGCGCTGCGGCGCAAATCGCCATTCGCGTCGCGCTTGAAACGCGCCTCATCTTCGCCGCCCTCGCCCGTATTCGACATCCCGCCGATTCGGTTCATGGCGATGGCGAGAGTCTCATGCGCTTCCTTGCTGATGGAGCCGAAGCTCATCGCGCCGGTGGTGAAGCGCTTCACGATCCCCTTGGCAGGTTCCACCTCGTCGAGCGGCACAGGCTCTGCGGCATACTTGAACTTGAGCAGTCCACGTAAGGTGCACAGATGGCGGCTTTGCTCATCCACCAGGTCGGTGTACTCCTGGAAAGTTGCGGGATTATTCTGCCGTACCGCGTGCTGTAGTTTACTGATGGTGAGAGGATTGAGCAGGTGATACTCACCACCCTCGCGATATTGATATTGCCCGCCGACAACTAGCTCGGTTTCAGATTCGGTCAGCGGCTGGAAGGCGTATTCGTGCTTGAGCTGCGCCTCGCGCGCCAACACATCGAGCCCCACGCCTTCAATGCGCGACGCAGTTCCCGAAAAGTAAGTATCGACCAGAGACTGGTTCAGTCCCACAGCCTCGAAGACCTGGGCTCCGCGATAACTTTGCAGCGTGCTGATGCCCATCTTGGAGAAGGTCTTCAGCAACCCTTTATTGATGGCCTTGATGAAGTTCTTTTCGGCGTATGCAGCCGTAACATCCTCGGGCAGCAAACCGCGCCGCTTGAGATCGTGCAGAGTCTCAAAGGCCAGATACGGATTGATGGCACTGGCCCCATATCCAATGAGCAGCGCAAAATGCATAACCTCGCGCGGCTCGCCGCTTTCGATAATCAGCGCTACCTGGGTGCGGGTCTTCTCGCGAATCAGCCGATTATGTACGGCAGCCATTGCCAGCAGACTGGGAATGGGAGCGTATGTGGCATCGACGCCACGATCGGAAAGAATCAGCAACGTGTAGCCCGAGTTCACCGCCAGCGCGGCGCGCCCGCTGAGATCGTCGAGAGCGTGCTTGAGGCCGGCTTCCCCATCCTCGGCCCGGAATAGGGCGGGCAAGGTAGTCGCCAGCAAGTCGCCCGACGAGACGCGGCGTAGCTTCTCCAAATCGCGATTGGTCAGAATGGGATGGGGCAGTTTGAGGGTATGGCAGTTGTCTGGAGCTTCGTCCAGAATATTGCGCTCCGTGCCGATGTAACTGATCAGCGACATCACCATCTCTTCGCGGATGGGGTCGATGGGCGGATTGGTTACCTGCGCAAAAAGCTGCTTAAAATAATTGAATAACGGCTGCGGGCGGTCGGAGAGGCAAGCCAGCGGCACATCGGAGCCCATGGAGCCAATCGGTTCCTCGCCCCTGACCCCCATCGGCGTCAACAGGATCTTCAGATCTTCTTCACTGTAGCCATAGGCGCGCTGACGGCGCAAAAGCGTCTCGGGATTCGAGGCGATCACGCGCGAAGGCTCAGGCAGCATTTCGAGAGTGACCTGCTGTTGCTTGAGCCAGATCCCGTAGGGCTGGCGGCCGGCCAACTGTTTCTTGATTTCGCGATCAGAGACGATGCGCTTCTGAACGGTATCGACCAGAAACATGCGGCCCGGCTGCAGACGGCCCTTCTTGCGCACATCTTCGGGCGGCACATCGAGCACGCCGGCTTCCGAAGCCAGCACCACGAGATCGTCCTTGGTCACGATATAGCGCCCTGGACGGAGGCCGTTGCGATCGAGTGTTGCACCGATCACGCGGCCGTCGGTGAAGGCAATCGCCGCAGGACCGTCCCACGGCTCCATCAACGAAGCATGATACTCATAGAAAGCCCGCTTCTCCTCGTCCATATCCGGATTGCCCGCCCAAGCCTCGGGAATGAGCATGGCCATGGCGTGAGGCAGCGAACGGCCCGACTGAAAGAGGAACTCCAGAGCGTTGTCGAGCGAGGCCGAATCGCTGCCGCCGGGCGTGATTACCGGATACAGCTTCTCGATCTGCTCCCCGTGCAGAGGACTCTGCAGCACGGACTGGCGCGCATTCATCCAACTAACGTTGCCGCGAATGGTGTTGATTTCGCCGTTATGCGCCAGATAGCGATACGGATGCGCCAGCTTCCAACTCGGAAAGGTATTGGTAGAAAAACGCTGGTGAACCAGGCAAAGCGCACTGGTAACAAGCGGATTGGCCAGTTCGAAATAAAACTTTTCGATCTGCGGAGCCAGCATCAACCCCTTATAAATAATCGTCCGACAGGAAAACGAAGGAACGTAGAAATCGTCCTTGCTCTCGATTTCCGATGCCGCGATCTCATTTTCCGTGCGGCGGCGAACCTTATAGAGCAGCCTCTCGAAGGCGTCCTCATCCGGCTCTTCTGTGCCCGCCCCTGCCGGGCGTCCCACAAAGAACTGTTCGATATAGGGTTGAGATGCACGAGCTTCGCGGCCTACGGCATCGCCGTTCACCGGCGTATCGCGCCAGCCCAGCACCAACAAGCCTTCTTCCTGGGCGATGCGTTCGAATACCCCCTCGCACTGCAATCGGCTATGCTTATCGACCGGCAGAAAGACCATGGCCACGCCATAGGCGCCGGCCTCGGGCAACTGGATCCCCAGTTCCCCGCACTCGCGCGCAAAAAAGACATGAGGAATCTGGATCAGGATGCCTGCGCCGTCGCCCGTTTCAGGATCGCAACCCGCAGCGCCACGATGTGTGAGCTTGAGCAGGACCTCAAGGCCCTTACAAATAATCTCGTGGCTTTTTTCTCCGCGAATGCTGGCAACAAGGCCCATTCCGCACGCGTCGTGCTCGTCACGTGGATGGTAAAGCCCTTGTGGCGGCACACTTCCAAGACGACGATCCGGTCTATTCAATCGATGCATGGCAGCCTTTCGGTGAACCTTCTTCGAAATAACAGCGTTCCTGCAGCGGGTCATGGCGCAAAAGACACAACCACATGCCGATTTCCGCACAGAAATCGCCCCGTTCTAAACGGCCTGCCGAAGTCGACTCGCCGCAGTTTAGGAGAAGTTGAACCTTTTAATATACCGAAAATGGCCGTTCCGGCGGAACATCTTTTTGTTGGAGGCACGGCAGAAAGCGGTTCGATCAACCTCTAATTCTATAAAAACAGCGGGCGGCCCCGTCGAATTCAGCCGATTTATCGTGGATCTTCTTCGCTAGATCCATGATTTCCGGAGGAATGATCATTCTGCACCAATTCTTCGACCAGCAGGACGGCCTCCACAATCGCTCGAAGCGGCTTGCGCAAGCGCCGGCTCTCGTCGCGCAAGCGCTGGTATGCCTCGCGCTCGGAGAGATTGAACCGCTCCTGCGGAATTCCCTTGGCGCGCTCGGTCAATTTCCGAACCTCCAGTTGCTCTCGAATCTGGAGGGTTTTTTCCCGCAACTTGCTGTGATCGGCAGCCAACTCAGAATAGGCGATGGCACCGCCCATCTGCTCGCCAAGAAAACTGAGCAGCGAGATCTCATCGGCTGTGTGCACATGGGGCTCTTTGTGATGCACGTTCAGAACGCCAATGACCTCTCCGCCATTGACCAGAGGAACCGAAAGAAAGGCTTCGTACGTGTCCTCGATCAAAGCGGAAAAGTTTTTAAACCTGCTATCCACAAAATAGTTTCGCGACAACGATACAACCGACTTGTGTTCTGCAACCCACCCTGTAACCCCTTCGCCCATTCTTATATGCACATGCCCAATTTCACCCGCATGCAATAACTGCGAAGCGTTAAGAACAATTTCATCTGTGGCATAGTCCGGAAGGTAGACAAGACAGGCATAGCCCCCCCCGTCACTTCGCTGGTGATGGCGATAAGCTTCCGTAACATGGCATCGATCAGCAGGTCGGAACTGACGATTCGGCTGGTGCGATGAAATAACGCGAGATGTAATGGAGCAGCATGATCTGGCGTGAAAAGCCCCCAAACCTGCCCCAATCAGGTCAAATCTGTGCGGAGCAAGAGTGAATGGAATTGAACCTGGCATAGGCAACAGCACCGTATGCGTCCAATCAAATCGGGCGGATTTCTGTTCCTGCGAGATTGCACGCTACTTGGCCTCAATATAACGCATACTTTCTTCATGAAAGTTTCCGCTAGAAATCGGCTTCCCGGTCGCGTCGAGGAAATTCTTACCGGCACAGTCATGGCGCACATCACCGTGCCCGTGGGGGACAACTTGATCGAGAGTGTGACTACTCGACGCAGCGTGGATGAACTCGCTTCGAAGGTCAGCGATGAGGTAAAAATACTGATCAAGTCCACTCAGGCTATGATCCCAAAAGACTAACTCAATTCGCCCCCGTCTCATGGATACATTATGACGCGTGTACGGCGATCCAATAATATTTATTGACATGCGCGCAAATTTCATGCCATTAATGTGGCCACTCCGTAGACCTGAAGCTACTTACTTCCATCTCGGACCATGTTCGTCCGCCAAAGATAAGTACGCCTTATTTCCGGATTGTTATCACAATAAGTGATGTTACGCCTTTCTTGCTCCACGTTGAGCAATCCCTAAATAATTGAATGAATCAAGTCGGGCTGTGCGCCCACCGTCTTTCCTTCTAGGCGCCAGCCTGGCGGAGTCGTGCGTTCACGTCTGAGCCCACGCATTCGCTAATCATGGCGATACGCCCTATTACGCCCACCAAGATTCATCTCCTTGCGATATTTCCTGACACCTCCGACGTTCTCGACCTTCCGCAAACGGAGGTCCATCATTTCTATCCCAAGGGCGGCGCCACTGTCGGCAACATCCGCCTGGACGGTGACAGCATCGGTACCCTCGCCCTCGGCATACCTCCTCCTCCCGCGCTGCCTGCGCTCTCAAAGAAAAATGCGATGTGCCGCACCAGTTGTTGGAGCTTCCAATTGGCCTGCAGGCAACAGATCGATTCATCGATGTCCTGCGTCTCATGGGAGATGTCAAAGTACCGGACTCCATCACCGATGACCGTGGCAAGCTGCTTGATGTAATGGTCGATATGCACCAGTATCTCTATGGAAAACGTGTGGCTTGCCAGTTGGCTACAGCTATATGTAAGGGGAGAATGCCATGCCGCTTGACCTGTCGCGGTAGGGATACGGATTTCTCCGTACTCCCCGCACAGATCTAGACAGGCGGATTTCCCACATCCTGCTCTTGCCTCAGGTGGTGACGCGCAGACGGCGCGAGGGATAGGCAGATACAGGCCGGAGGAAACCAACTGCGGATGAGCCGTTTCATTCGCTCCCACTTGACGTGACCATGCTGGCTTCGCCTGCATAGAGCGCAATGCCAGAGGTTGCTCACGGTATAACGAAAGTGGGCCAGGGCATGCCGGTTGCCCGGCACTCCGAAGTATCGGAGATGCCCGCCCACAACGGACTTCAAACACTTGCCGACTTCAGGAACAGGATCGTGCATACGCCGCCACAAGCCGATCTTCACCTCTTGCAGCTTGGCCCGCATACGCTTGCGAATCGTCTGCCGAAGCACCATGAACCGTCCCTTCTTCGTCTTCCCGCAGATGTGCGTAAAGCCGAGGAAGTCGAAGGTCTCTGGTTTACCCAGACCAGCACGCTTTCGGTTCTTTGCCGCGTGGCGTCCGGACTCGATCAACCGCGTCTTCTCCGGGTGCAGTTCCAGTTGGAACTTCTCCATTCGTTCTGTAAGTTCCTTCCAGAACTTTTCGGCCTCGTCTTTGAACTCGATCCAACCACGATATCTAGGGTAAAGGAATGGCTCAGTGATGTTAGACAAGGCCTATCTGTTGCCGCGGGTTTCCCCATGCGCAGTGCCTCACTAGCCTCGCCATGACCGGTTCAGCATTCCCTTCCCATCCCACCGGACGTTCAGTTTTCCCGAATCCGGCGGTCCGACAGTCTTCGTCGCATAGCATGCGCAGGCTAACGCGGGTACTCGATGACTCGGCTCCCGATATAGATAATGCCTCGGGCATACAGAGCCGCATTTGGGTATTTCCTCCACCCAAAGCCTCGACCTTTACTGCGAAAGTTCAAGAACCGGCGAAAGCGAGTGTTAATGAATCGCTGCAAGCCGCGAAAAGCCTGGCTCGCGTTGGTGTGGCGAAAGTAGTTTACCCATCCCCGCACCGTCTGATTCACTTGCTCAACAAACTCTGCGGGCGTCATCGGTGCCCGCCGCTTGGTGAAGTACTTAATCCGCCGTCGGATATTGCGCTGCGCCACCTCGCTGGGAAAGATGTAGATGCTCCACTTGCCGCTCTTGGGCGAACGACGTTTCACGAACTGGAACCCGATGAAGTCAAACCCTTCGGTCAGCTTCGTGATCCGGGTCTTTTCGCGATTGATCGTCAGTCCCATTCGCGAGGCAATCGCGGCAAATGCCTCAAGCGCCTGCTCGGCGCTCTTGCGGCATACTAGGATCGCATCGTCGGCATAGCGGTGCAGCGAAGCTCCCAGTTTCTCCGGGTAGCCGCGCTTGTGCCACACCTTATCCAGCAGGTTCAGATAGATGTTGCTGTACAGCGGAAATATCGGAGCCCCTTGCGGGACACCCACCGCTGTCGGCTCCATCTTTCCTTGATACGCCACTTCCACCGTTAGGCTCTATTTGATCAGGCACAGCATGCTCCCATCCACGACTCGCTGTTTGATCAGGATCATCAGCTTGTCATGTGGAATGGTCGTAAAATAGCTGCGAAAATCAATCTCTACCACGCCCCAGGCTCTCGCATACAGGCCAACTCGCGAACCTTCGTCGGATAGCCCCGCATCTGAGATGCCTGTCCACAAACTTAAGATTGAATCAAGTCAGTCATATGCTTACAAGGGTTCTGATTTTACGTTTGGACTATGTACCCGAGTGATTTGACCGATGCACAGTGGGCGCGTCTGGAGCCGTTACTGCGGCAGGAGGGCGGCCTGCGTCACGCCGGTGGCCGTCCACGCAAGCATGAGTTGCGGCGCGTCGTAGATGCGCTGCTTTATGTGGTGAAGACAGGCTGTCAGTGGCGTCAACTGCCTGCCAACTTTCCGCCGTGGAAGGCCGTGCATGAGCAATTTCGCCGCTGGCGGGATGCCGGACTCTGGGAGCGCGTGGGCCAAGCGTTGCGCGAAGAAGGCCGCCGTAGCGCAGGGCGCCATGCAATGCCGACCGTGGCCATCATCGACTCACAGTCGGCCAAGACGACTGGTAAAGGGGGGCGCGCGGCTACGACGCAGGCAAGAAGATCAAAGGCCGCAAGCGCCACATCGCCGTCGACACGCAGGGCAACCTGCTGACAGCGGTCGTGCATTCGGCCGGGGTACAAGATCGCGTAGGTGCCCGGGCCGTACTGATGAGGCTATTCCACCGCTTCGATCGGCTGACCAAGGTCTTTGCCGATGGCGGC
>JAATGG010000050.1 GCA_015654835.1 Terriglobales bacterium | reverse complement strand
TCTCCTCCTCTTCGGGGCAAAGAGGATCCCGGAGTTGGGAAAAGGTTTATGCGAAGGGGTGCTGGGATTTCGAGACGGGATCAAGGGGCTGACGGACAGCGACCAGCAGACCACGCGAAAGATCTAATCCCGTCTCCGTCGACGGTGCACCACTTGCTGTGACAGAGATAACGAAGCTGCAAATCGTACCTAGCTCAACCACGCGCCTTCTCTGCCTGGCTGAGAGGACTGTTCCGGCACGATTGGGTTGTCTATTCCAAGCAGCCCTTCGGCGGCCCTGAACATGTGCTCCAGTACCTTGGCGCCTACACCCATCGCGTCGCCATCTCCAACTCCAAGGCTGGTCGCTCTTGCTGATGGCAACGTAACTTTTCGCTGGCGCGACTCTGCTCACGGCAACAAGAAAAGACTCATGGCCCTGGCCGTCGATGAGTTCCTCCGCCGCTTCCTGTTCCATCTGCTGCCACCGGGCTTCGTGCGTATCCGCAACTTCGGCTTCCTCGCCAACCGCAACCGCGCAGCGTTGTTGCCGCTGTGCCGTCAGTTGCTCAGCAGCCTAGAGAGAACGACGACTTCGACGGCTGAACCGTCCGCCGAAGCGTCTCACCGACTCTGGAACTGCCCGGTCTGCGGAGGCACCATGCGCGTCGTCGAACGGCTATCCGCCGCCCAACTCCTCCTTCGCTCACCACCGCAACCAGACGAGCGCGCAGCATGAAGATTCATCGATATCGGCGGCCCTTGCCCGCGCTTCGGCGCGCACGCAGATTCCTTGTCTCATCTGTCCGAAGACGCTCGCACAGCCACTCCCTCAGCTTCCGATGGTTGACCTGTTGCGATCCTTCCCGCAAACTCGCAAACCAAACCCACCTGACAATCTTCGTGGGACCTCCGTACCGGAGAAGACCCATTCAAAGTGCATAGCCCCACACCGGGGTGGCTTCCTTCAAGTCGTTGTATCCGAAGCGCCCAATCCAAGATCATGCGGCTGCGCACCGTGATGTCGCGGGCGCTCCAGATACAACACTAGGACTTACCGTTACCCATACGTCAGCAGGCCGCTATTACGCCGTCCTTTTCGCCGAGTTCGCCCGATGAGCCATCACCCGAGCAACGTTTTCCTCGATGTACGACGTGAGGGCACGCATTCGTTCGGCAATCTCTTTCCCGAGAGGCGTTAAGCTGTATTCGACCTTTGGCGGCTTTGTCGCATGCACGGTACGGAGCACAAATCCATCTTCTTCCAGAGCGCGCAGGGTCTGCGCCAGCATCTTTTCACTCACGCCACCGATCAGGTAGGCGAGCTCACTGAAGCGATAGCTGCTCTCCTTCAAGAGAAGCACAAGCACAAGGGCGCCCCAGCGGGACGTGACGTCGTCAAGGATATTGCGTGTTGGGCAATCCGAAGCGAACAAATTCCCTTGGCGGATGCGGATGGTCTTTGTGCTTTTGGGCCACGGCATGTATAGAGCTTACCTTCAGGTATGTACTTACGCAAAGTAAGCTTTTTCGCTACTCTGGATTTGACCGTCATGCCAGACGGAAGGAGAACATTGTGATCGTCATTACTGGAGCTACAGGGCAGCTTGGATTGCTCGTCGTAAAAGGCTTGCTGGAAAAAGTTGAAGCCAGCCAGATCGTTGCAGCTGTGCGTACGTCAGGCAAGGCCAAGGCGCTTAAGGAGCACGGAGTACAGGTCCGCGAGGCCGATTACTCTCGGCCCGAAACTCTTAAAGCCGCCTTCGCAGGTGCGACCAAAGTGCTTCTGATCTCCGGCAATGAACTCGGGCAGCGCGTGCCACAGCATCAGGCTGTGATCTATACCGCGAAAGCTGCCGGAGTTGGGCTGCTTGCTTATACGAGTCTTCTACGTGCGGACACTTCAACCCTTGAACTGGCAGCGGAGCATCTTGCGACAGAAAAGTATCTGCAAGCGAGCGGCATTCCATTTGTGCTGCTTCGCAATGGTTGGTACGCAGAGAATCTGACCGCGGGCATCGGCCCCGCTCTCCAGCAGGGCGCGTTCATTGGAGCTTCGAAGGATGGACGCCTTGCAGCTGCAACCCGCGCGGAATATGCGGCAGCGGCCGTGTCTACGCTTACTGGCGAAGGCCACGAAAACAAGGTGTATGAGCTTGCGGGCGACAAACCCTTCACGCGAGTCGAACTCGCCGCTGAGGTGAGCAGGCAATCCGGCAAGACCATCGGCTATCACGACCTGCCGGAGGCTGAGTACGAGAAAATCCTTGCTACCTTCCTTCCGGCGGCGCTGGCGCGAATCATTGCGGACGCGGAGGCGAAGTCTGCCAATGGCGAGCTCGACGATGAGTCGCATACGCTCAGCCGTTTGATTAGCCGTAAGACGATATCGCTGGCGGAGATCGTGGCGGATGCGTTGAAGGTATCTTGAGCGGACTGCGGAGCGACAGCCCACGCCGCTGCTCCGCCACATGCACACGGAAAGAGCAATCCATCCCTTGCGAAAATCCCGGGAAACGTTCGCTGCAATCGATGTTCCATCATCGATTCCTGTTTCTAAAGACCGGTTGTCGGCCTGCGCTTGCAAGCACCAACTATATTAATCGCGCTTGATTGACTGTGCTTGCGTCGGTTGCAGCCGATCAGATTTGATCATCTCACCGAGGCTCAGGGATTGAGCCAGATGATGTGCAAGATGAGGAGTCAGAACTAACCCGGCTTCCCATCTTTCTTTGAAGCCGGGTCTATTTGCTATTCGGGCTTATCAGAGGGACCGTAAACGGAATCCAATTTCTTGCGAGCCTCTTGTTGCTCAGCATCGCTCTGTTTGAGCTCCTTCATCAGTGCTGCCCGCACCCTCCAGTTCGATTCCTTTCCAATCTTCCGAACAATTGTGGCGGTGCGTTTGAATGCAGCTTCAAATTCCGTATAGAATGCGTCAAAATCAGTAGCTTTACTCATTGCAATACTCCTTTGGGTGTTTGTATTGATTGTCTCACCATGTTCCCCGACGTGCTTCCAATGGGTATCCCGGGAGTGTTTCCCGTGCTCTCACTACGGATGCTGCTGGGATGTGAGTCAGTACACATAGCGCTCACGAACTGTGAACTGCCCCACGTGCGGCAGCGAGGGTCTGTCAACGGTGAGAAAGGTTAGGTCAGACGGGAAAATAGAGCTGCAGGTTGACAAGCACCCGCCCTTACCCTAACGTTCCTCTGGATGAGCGCCTCGCTGCCGAAGAAGGACAAAACGCGAAATTACCAGAAAGTAATGCGGAATTCTCGATCGCATTTCGCAGTTCAACAGCAGTTGGCCCCGGTCCCCTGCCCCTTCTAAAGAATGATGAGAGTGCCTCCGACGTATATCGCCACAGAAAACCTGAAGGCTGGGCGGTCGGGTCGAGGACTGACGCGGTATTCCGAAGGTCCAGCCTAGCTGTTTCTCCCCGTTTCCTCTGGGAGTGCCTCATTAGCCAAACCGTGAACCCGTTTCCAACCCCCGCCACATCGCACCCAGCGTGCGGATTTCCCGCACTGGGCGCACCTGTTTGCTTCGTACCAAGAGTGATGTGGCCTATCCTGCTGGAGCCACTTTCGCACCTGACCATCGAACGAGTTGGTAGTTGCCCCATCCGGTCATATAGCCATTCGTTACTCCACCGCGTCCAGCCGAAGCCTTTGCGCCCCCCGGGCACGCATCAAATGCCGCCGTACCTTCTCCTCAACCCAACGTTTGACCACGCCAAAACAAATGCTCGAATGACCCACCTGAAAGTAGTTCACCCAGTCACGTAAGATCGGATTGATCTTCGCAATCATGATCTCCACCGGCCAACTGACATGCTGTCGGAAGACCTCTCTGAGCTTTTCAAACAGCGCAGTCCGCTTCTTCAGCTTGGGCGCGTAGTATGATCGCCATTTCCGCTGAAGGCTCAGCACACACCGTCGGGCCATAAACGCAGGCGACGGCCCGCCACCGGACCGCCGTGTGTATCTCCGACTTTCTATTACTCACTGTCTAGTCCCTGGCGACGGGTCCATTCCGCAGTGCCGTGGGGATCGACCCTGATCGTGCCTCCAAAGCGAATCACTACTCCGGGGCCCATACGGCCTTCGCGCGCTCTGCTGTAGAGATTTGTTGATGAACAGCGCAGCAGCCCTGCCAGGTCTGAGATCTTGAGCGCATGATCCCAGGAATCTATCCAATCGGCGATCGACATTCCCGGTGGCCTAGAGGAGGCTGACATTGCGACCTCCGCCAGCACAATCTCCAGCACTAGGCCTTACGGAGATGGCATCGCGCCCAAAAATCTCGACCAGGACATGCGAAGGGGCAATTCGGTTGTCCTTCCGCGCGGCATCGCCAAGTTGTACTTGCGCATCCATATGTGCAATGAGATCAAGAACGAGACTATTGTTGAAGCGGCAATGGAACTGTGCGGAGTGGCCATTAGAATCCGCTCATTCAATGGAAGTTAAAGAAGGAATTCATGGAGTCGGATCGAATCATTGGAGTGCCTGGACCAGTGCACACCCCGACCCGGCAACTGAAGCAGCGTTGCGCGCCGCAAGAATCGTCAGAGTCCACCAGCCGTCTACGGGCTTCTTGACCGGAGACGGCATTACCGCTCTGGCAATAATCGAGCCGATCCATCTTGTCCGCCACAGTGGCGTATGGAAGTGCATCCTCGGCTGGGAGTTATTGCGCGAGGCGCAGCGAGTATTACAAGCCCCACGGCTATTCCCGGTGTGCATTCATGCCGATACCACGATAGAGGAGCTCAGAGAGTACCTGATCGTGGAGCAGGTAGGTGTTCCCCTCCGCCATCAGATGGATGGAGATGAGCTTCATAGTCTGGTCGATACCTTTCTGGCTGTGGTCAAGAAGAATACTCACTTGTTTCTGCAGTTGGGCGCAGACCAGTGGACGAGGATCATGGGCAGGAGGCTCCGCTGGCTGAGATATCACACGGCCACCGCCAAAGTTCGCAAGATCGATGACTAACACGCTGCCCCCAACCCCGTTGCTCAGTGCCGCCGTGACGGCCGGGCTCGATGCGGACGCAGTACGCCGCATCTTGTGGGCAATCGTTGCACCGGCGAACCTGCACGACCTCCCAGAGGTTCTGGACAAGCTTGCTCGCATGCTGATTGCAGCAGACGGGCAATGGCCGGGCGTGCTTGCGGCGCTAAAGATGGCAGCTTGGCCGAGGATGATATCCATGCTTGAGCCAATTGCGGCCGACCTTGGATATGCAGTGACACCTGTTAGCGCGAGGCACCTCGGCAAGCGCGGCGGCGACAGCGGACACCGGCAGCGCAACGCGCTATACTCTGCCCTGCTAGCACTGCCCGATGACAACTCGGCCTACGCCAATGACTGCTACCTCTTGATGGCACATGTCTTCCTGGCTCATTTCCGGGCCTTGTCTATTCCGGCAGGGACCAAGCTCCGTGGCACCCTAGTGGTCTGTCGGCGAGTAAACGTTAGTGGTGCAGTTATCATCTAAGTAGTCATGGCGACTACGGAAGTATTGCTGAGCGCAGAGCAGAGTAAAGAACTGAGCAGCATTGCACAGTCTCGTACTCTGCCCGCCGGA
>JAATGG010000128.1 GCA_015654835.1 Terriglobales bacterium | reverse complement strand
GCTGGGCGCCGGCGTTGCTGTTTACCGCAGCGGTGACCTATGCGGCCTTGCTGCGGCCCGATGGACCCCTGGTGGCGGTCGCCCTGGCTCCGGGGCTGCTGCTGGGGCTTAGAAACGGAACAGGCACGCCGGCGATTGTGCCGGGCAGGCTGGCGCGGATGGCCGCGGTCTGCGTGCTGCTGGCGCTGATTCCCTTTGCCGTGTGGACGGGCCGCAACTGGAAGGTCTTTCATGTGGTGGAGCCGCTGGCGCCGCGCTATGCGACCGACCCCGGTGAGGATATCGAGGAGGGCTGGCAGCGCTGGGTGAAGACCTGGTGCCTGGACTTCGTTTCTACCTACGAGGTGTATTGGAATGTGCCGGGCAGCCCGCTGGAATTGAAGGCGCTGCCCAGCCGGGCCTTCGACTCGCCCGCACAATATGCCGAGACCGCGAAGCTGGCGCGGGGGTATGCCGAGAACGGCATGGATTTTACGCCGGACATGGACGGACGTTTCGAGCGGCTGGCGGAAGAGCGCATCGCCTCGCATCCGCTGCGCTATTATGTGTGGCTGCCGTTGGGGCGGTTGGGCGATATGTGGCTGCGGCCGCGCATCGAGAACCTGCCCATCGACCTGGATTGGTGGGTCTATCGGCGGCATCGCGTGGAGACACGCTTCAGTTGGGCTTATGCGGGGCTGAATGCCTTTTATCTGCTGCTGGGATTTGCGGGGCTGTGGCTACGGCCACGTTTCTGGCAATGGATGCTGGCCTACATGCTGCTGCGGAGCGCTCTGCTGATGACCATTGAGGCTCCGGAGGCCCGCTACACGCTGGAGTGCTTCCCGATCCTGTTTGCGACCGGGGGAATCGCGCTCTACCGGTTCACGTACTGGGTCTGGCCGTCGGTCTTGAAGCTGAAAGCGTCGCCGGGCAGAGACTGATTCATCTTGAAGTTGGAATAGGTGCAGATGCGGTAGGTGCTTGGGCCCTCGTCAAAGCGCTGTTTGAGGCTGACGGCGCGGTTGGTGTCGATCCAGAGGGTCACCTTGGTGATGAGTTTGCGGACTTCGGGGTCTTTCGCGACCAGTTCCAGCTTGGCGGTGCTGACGCCGGCGACCGACTCCGCGCCCAGGTACTTGATATCCCACTTCTGCTGCAAGTCGGTGCCGCTGGCGCCGAAGCCGAGCATGAGATAGCTCTCGAAGCGGCTGGCTTTGGCGAAGCGGGTAACTTGATCGGTTGGTTTGTCGAACAGGGCCAGTTGGCCGCCGGAGTAGGCATAGACCCGGACAATCTGCCGGCCATTAATCTCGCCGATGTGCGCTGCCATTTTGAAGGCATTGCCCGAGCGTTGATAGTAGACGGTGCCTTTTTGAATATCGGTGTCGGGAACGGGGACAAGCTGCTCGGTGTCGAAGGTGAAATCGGCAGCGGTGGAGCGGAAGTTGCGGGCAGCGGCGTCGAGCTTATGCAGTACGCTTTGCAGGTCGTCGGCTGCGAAGGCTGTGCGGCACGGCAGGGTGGCCAGTGCAAGCAAAGCGGCTAAAACGAATCTTTTTCCTTGGTACATACACGTCCTATCCCCCATTGGACGCACATTCGCGGCGAATGGAGGCCAAAGAAACTACGTTACCGGTGCGCCCAGACTTTCCAGGCGAGGGGATTTCCCTGGCCGTCCCGGGACAGTTCCCAACGCTCCACAAAGACGGAGTCGCCGAGGACCGGTTCAATGGCGGTGCGTAGAGCCTTTTTGACCACTGCATCGGGAGCGACCGTATCCACGTTTACGTCGGCAGCCTGTACGGTGACCACGAGCCCGTGGCCGGCGTTTCCGAGGACCTGAATCGGCTGGCTGGGCCCATTGCCGGTACTTGGCTTGTCGCCATAATTCCACAGGTGGGGGGTGACGAAGATGAACGCCAGAATTAAGGTGACCATCACGTCATAGTGGAAGTTGCCGCGAGGATAGGTCCAGTAGAAATAGCTTTTCAGAATTCTTTTCATGCCGCCCTTACTCAAAGTGGTGCGCTAAAGCGTGATGCGCTCGAGGCCGCCCATATAGGGGCGGAGCGCGTCTGGAATGACGACCGAACCGTCGGCCTGCTGATAGTTCTCAAGCACGGCGAGCCAAGTGCGGCCCACGGCCAAACCGCTGCCGTTGATAGTGTGGACAAACTCGGTTTTGCCCTTGCCGGCCGGCTTGTAGCGGATGTTGGCGCGGCGGGCCTGGAAAGACTCGAAGTTGGAGCAGGAGGAAATTTCCCGATACAGCCCCTGGCCGGGCAGCCAGACCTCCAGATCGAATGTCTTGGCGGAGGAGAAGCCGGTGTCGCCGGTGCACAGCAGAACGCGGCGATAGGGAAGCCGCAAGGTTTCAAGGACCTCTTCGGCATCGCGGGTGAGGCGCTCAAGCTCGGCTTCGGACTCTTCAGGCCGGGTGAACTTGACCATCTCGACCTTTTGAAACTGGTGTTGGCGGATGATGCCGCGGGTGTCTTTGCCGGCGGCTCCAGCCTCGGCACGGAAGCACGGCGTATAGGCCGTGAGCCGGATGGGCAGGCGTGTCTCATCGAGGATTTCATCGCGATAGAGATTGGTGACCGGGACCTCGGCGGTGGGAATCAACCAATGGTCGTTGTCTTTGAATTCGCCGCGGCCCACAGCCTCGAAATCGGCGTCGGAGCAACGAAACAGGTCGTCGGCAAACTTGGGCAACTGGCCGGTTCCAAACAGAGACTTGCTGTTGACCATGAAGGGCGGCAGGATCTCGGTGTAGCCGTGCTTCTGGGTGTGCAGGTCGAGCATGAAGCTGATGAGCGCCCGCTCCAGCCGTGCGCCCGCACCCATGTAGACCGCGAACCGCGCCCCGCTGAGCTTGGCCGCGCGCTCCAGGTCGAGAATGCCGAGGGCCTCGCCGAGTTCCCAGTGCGGCTTGGGAGAGAAATCGAAAGAGGGCTTCTCGCCCCAGGTCTTCACGGTGATGTTGTCGGTTTCGGACTTACCGATGGGCACTTCGTCGCGGGTCAGGTTGGGAATGCGAGCTAGGGAAAGACGCATCTTCTCATCGAAGGCGGCGGCGGACTTGTCCAACTCGTCGAGCTTCTCTTTGAGGGCGCGGGTTTCGTCCATGACGGCCGTTGCGTCCTGACCGGCCTTTTTGAGCACGCCAACCTGCTGGCTCAACTCATTGCGCCGGGCCTTGAACTGCTCGGCCAGCGTGATGGCATCGCGCCGGCTCCGATCGACGGCGCGAAAATCGCCCAGCAAGGCAGCCGGATCGGCGCCGCGGGCACGTAATTTTTCTTCTACAAATTCCAGGTTGCCCCGGACAAATCCCAGGTCGAGCATCGCTCTATTAGTTTACTCGAAGGGGCTGAAAGGCAGCTTCTGGCTCCTAGCCTCTAGCTGCCAGCTAAAGGCCAGGGCTTGCGGACTTCTTTCGCTCGATGCTGGAGAATCTGCGGACGGTAGGCGACGAGCGCACGTGCCGATTTCTGGAAGCTAGCAGCTAGAAGCTGGCGTTTGCTCTTCGGCGGGACCGGCTGCTACCTGCTCATGCCAGCCGGGCAGGCGTTGGTCTCCGGTAATGAGGCGGGCGCCGTGGGTAAAGGTGAAATAGGTCCAGATCCAGGCGGCGAAGACGGCCAGCCGGTTGCGGAAGCCGATGAGGAAGAAAATGTGGACGGTCAGCCAGGTGGCCCAGGCGAGAAAGCCGCTCCAATGAGCTTTGAAGGGCCATTCGACCTTGGCGATGGCGGCCATGCGGCCGATGGTAGCCATGTCTCCCTTGTCGAAATAGCGGAAGGCAGGACGGGAACGGCCGGCGAGGTCGGCGGAGACGATGCGGCCTACGTGGTCGCCCATCTGCATGGCCGGCTGGGCAACGCCGGGCACCTGGCGGCCGTCCTGCTCGAAGTGCGCCAAGTCGCCGAGGACGAAGACCTCGGGCATCGCTGCCGGATTGAGATGGTGATCCACCAGCACACAACCGCGGTGGTCGACGGGAGCGCCGAGCAGCTTGCCCAGGGGAGAGGCTTGCACGCCGGCTGCCCACAGGGTGACGGCGGCGTTGATGCGCTGCCCGTTGAATTCAACCCAGCCTGGGCCGATTCCAGTCACCGGGCTAGTGACGTGAACCTCGACGCCTAATCTGGCCAATTCCTCATGGGCTTTGGCAGAAAGGTCTTCGGGGTAGGCGGCCAGCAGGCGCGGACCGGCGTCGAGCAGCAACACGCGACTCGTGGCCGGGTCGATGTGGCGAAAATCGCGCCGCATATAAAGCTGGGCGATGTCGCTGATGGCTCCGGCCAATTCCACGCCGGTGGGGCCGCCGCCGATCACGACGAAGTCGAGGGGCGGGTGCCAGCCATGCTCCTGCATCTGGCGTTCGGCCAGTTCAAAGGCCAACAGCACGCGGCGGCGGATTTCGAGGGCGTCTTCAATGGTTTTGAGGCCGGGGGCCAGCGGCGCCCACTCGTCTTTGCCGAAGTAGGAGTGGGTGGCGCCGGTGGCCAGCACCAGGTAGTCGTATTCAAGCTGGGCGCCGCTGCCGAGGATGACGAGATGGGCCGTCTGGTCGATGCCGACCACGTCGTCCATCAGAACTTCGGTGTTGGGCTGCTTGCGCAGGATGGAGCGGATGGGTTGGGCGATATTGGCCGGGGACAGGACGGCGAGCGCCACCTGATAGAGCAGGGGCTGGAACGTGTGATGATTGCGCCGATCGACGATGGTCACATCCACCGGGAGCTTGGCGAGTCCGATGGCTGCGTGAAGGCCACCAAAGCCGCTGCCTACGATGACTACACGCGGCCGCCGGCCCGCCGGCTGCTTCAACGGTTCGGTCAATTCGCTCAAAATGCCTCTCCCCGATGCGCGTCTCACGCCTAGCCTGTTCGCGCTCTATAGATGGATGCGCAGGGACGTCAATCGGTGGCAGAAGGGGGCTTGGCGGGAACGCACAGTGCGGCTTTGTTGCCCCAGGGGGCCAGCCCCGGCTGATGGGTGTTGAAAACAGCCGCCGGGGCATCTGCCGGAGTCAGATTTCGGGGTAGAAGTCAAAGAACGCGTCGAGGCTCTGCCGAAGCTGCTTCTCGATCTGCTCGCGTGAGCCGTCGATGACGTGCATGGTGACGTGGGCGTCGTGGCCGTTGGCCAGCTTGAGGGTCGCGTCCTGAATTTCAGTAACCTCGCCCTCGGGGAGCAGCCGCATTCCGTAGATAAGAGTCAGATTCGCCATACGCATCATCTTAATCTCGAATGGCAGAGAAGCGGCCTCCGGTTTTTTGGCCGTTTAGGCCCGGGCGGAGGCGCGTCTTTGCAGCTACAATCGACACGGGAACCCCTCATGACAGAAACTCGCGATACCGTAATTCTCGGCTCCGGCTGTGCGGGCCTCACCGCAGCCATCTATACCGCTCGTGCGGGCCTTAAGCCATTGGTTCTAGAAGGCCACGAGCCCGGCGGTCAACTCTCCATCACCACGCTGGTCGAGAATTTTCCCGGCTGGCCTGAGGGGATTCAAGGGCCGGAACTGATTGAGAACATGAAGAAGCAGGCGACCCGCTTCGGCGCGGAGTTTCAGCTTGCCCATCTGAATTCAGTGGACCTCAATGCGCACCCTTTCCGGCTGAAAACCTCGGCGGGGGAGATCAACACCCGGTCGCTGATTGTGGCTTCGGGCGCCAGCGCACGGTGGCTGGGACTGCCCAGTGAGCAGGCCCTGATCGGCCACGGCGTTTCAAGTTGCGCGACCTGCGACGGCTTTTTCTTCCGCGGGCAAGAGATTGCGGTAGTGGGCGGCGGTGACTCGGCCATGGAAGAGGCACTGTTCCTCACCCGCTTTGCCAGCAAAGTGACGGTATTGCACCGGCGCGAGAGCTTCCGCGCCAGCAAGATCATGTTGGAGCGGGCCATGGCTCATCCCAATGTGGTGCTGCGCACCAATACGGTGGTGGATGAGGTGCTGGGCATCGATGAGAATGAAGTCAAAGGGCTGAGTTTGCGCGATGTGACCAACGGCGAGGCGAGCGTTTTGCCGGTGAGCGGCCTGTTTTTGGGCATTGGCCACGAGCCGAACGCAAAAATGTTTGCCGGGCAGATCGATCTCGACGAGGACGGCTACATCCACACCCAGAACAACGTCTTCACGACGCACAACGGGGTTGTGGTTCCGGGCGTGTATGCCTGCGGCGACGTGCAGGACCGGCGCTATCGGCAGGCCATTACGGCGGCCGGATCGGGCTGCATGGCGGCGCTGGAGACGGAGAAATTTCTTGAGGAGCACGGGCACTAAGTGGGAAGCGGGAGCGCGATGACGGCGCTGGCTGAAAATCTGGAGCGGGTGGAAGCGGCGATTCAGGAGGCCTGCCGGCGAGCGGGCAGGCCACGGGCCGAGGTCGAGTTGATGGCGGTGTCGAAGACGCATCCGGCAGCGGCCATTATCGAGGCCGCCGGGCTAGGGCTGACGCTCTTCGGCGAGAACCGCGTGCAGGAGTTTGGCGGTAAGGCGGCAGAGGTTGAGGCGCTGCGCCGGCCGCGTGCGAACGGTTCGGCAGACAGTGCCGTGATCGGCTCGGCTCGTGTGCATCTGATCGGGCATCTGCAATCGAACAAGGCGCAGCGTGCGGTGGAACTGTTCGACGGCATCGACTCGCTGGATTCGGTGCGGCTGGCCGAGCGGCTCAATGAGGCCGCGGGCAGGCTGGGCAAACGGCTGCCGGTGCTGATCGAGGTAAAGCTGAGTCCGGAGGAGTCGAAGGCCGGACTGGTTCCCGACTCGGCCGAGGCCGCTGAACTGCTTGAACTGCTGCCTTCGCTGGAGCATCTCGATACGCGCGGGGTCATGACGATTGCGCCTCTGGGCGTGCCGGAAGAGGAGACGCGGGCCTGTTTCCGCAGCCTGCACAAGTGGCGCGAGCGGTGGGCGGCGGCTTATCCCAAGCTGGGGCTGGATGTGCTCTCGATGGGCATGAGCGGCGATTTTTCGCTGGCTATCGAAGAGGGTGCGACGCGCATCCGTGTAGGTACGGCGCTGTTTGGCGCGCGGCCAGCTCTGGCAACGGCGCAAGCGGGCTCAGCCGGTGCGGCATGAGTACAGGCTTTCTTCGCGAAACATCTGGCGGGGTGACGCTGGCGGTGCGTGCGCAACCGGGTGCAAAGAAGACGGCCATCACGGGCATTTATGGGGAGGGAGCAACGGCGCAGTTGAAGATTGCCGTGCAGGCTCCGCCGATTGAGGGCAGAGCGAACCTAGCTTTGATTGCCTTTCTGGCTGCAACCTTTTCTATGACTAAGTCGGCTGTCGAAATAACTACGGGCGAATTATCGCGGAGCAAGGTTTTTCTACTGCGCGGAGTGAGTTTGGCAAGTGCGCAGACTCTGTTGGAATCGCTGACAAAATAATAGGTTTGCGTCTAGCGCGGATGATGCGGGAAGGTGGCGGACAAGGCTTCTTCCGGCTCCGGGCGGACGCGGAAATCGGCGTGAGCCTCGGCGAAGACGATGCGGCCATCGCGGGCGATTACGTATGTGGCGGGCAGGGGCAGCCGCCAGCTTTCATCGCCATTGACGAAGGGGATGTTGACGAGGATGGAGCGGTAATAGCTCCGGTGATATTCAGGGATGGTGTAGACGAGGCCGAACTTTTCGGCGACTGTGTTGCCGGGGTCGGAGAGCACGGGGAAGGGCAGGCCGTGCTGGCCGGCCATGAAATCGCTTTGGCGCTGAATCTGCGGACCGATGGCGACCATGAGCCCGTTGCGCTCGCGCAGTTGTCCGTAAAGGTCGCGCCAGTTTTCAAGCTCGGTGACACAGTAGGGGCACCATCGCCCGCGAAAAAACTTGACGACCAAG
>JAATGG010000207.1 GCA_015654835.1 Terriglobales bacterium | reverse complement strand
GGAGCGTATTTGCACGGTGTAAACTTTTCCTTCGCGCACAACGATCTTCCCGCGCGGATCGGGGAATCCATGCACAGGCAGACACTCGCTCTTTCAATCGCGCTTATGACAGCAATCGCACCCGCAATTCCCGCTCTGACACAGGCGCCGGCCAAGCGCCCCATGACCTTCGAGGACATGATGAAGATGCGCCGGCTCGGTGATACCGCCGTTTCACCCGACGGCAAGTGGCTCGCCTACTCCGTCACCACCGTTGACCTTGCGCAAAACACCAAGCCCACTACCTTGTGGATTCAGGCAATGTCGGCAGGAGAGCCCAAGCTATTGTCGGCGACTCTGCCCGGCGACAGCGGTCCACAGTTCTCCGCCGACGGCAAGCGGATTCTCTTCCTGAGCAGCCGCGAAGGCGGCCAGCAGGTATGGCTGGCGGACTTCGACCCTGATGCCGGAACGGCGAGCCATCCTAAAAAGCTGACCAGCATCTCGACCGAGGCCGATAATGCCCTATGGTCGCCGGATGGCAAATCCATCGTGTTCACGTCAGCCGTCTACCCTGACTGCCCGGCAATGACTGAGAGCGATGCGGTTGCCGGCAACAAGTGCAATGCCGACCGCGACGCGACCGCAGTGGCCAGCAAGGTGAAAGCGCGGGTGTTTACGCGCTTGCTCTATCGCCATTGGGACCACTTCACCGGTGACAAGCGCAACCATCTTTTCCTGGTATCGGTCGAAACCGGCGCGGTTCGCGATCTGATGCCGAATGATCCGCACGACGTTCCGCCCTTCTCGATTGGCGGCAATGGCGGCTTTGCGTTCGCGCCCGATTCCAAAGAACTGGCCTTTACCGAGAATCTGGACGAAGAGCCGGCCATCAGCACCAACGCCGACATCTTTACCCTCGACCTGACCGATGCGGCCGCCAAGCCGGTGAAAGTGAGCACCTCACTCGGCGGCGACTTTTCACCGGCCTACTCGCCCGATGGAAAATATCTGGCGTGGCGTTCGCAGGCTCGGCCCGGCTATGAGAGCGACAAGTTCCGGCTGATGGTGTATGAGCGCGCGGCAAAAACCACCCAGGATCTGCTGCCAAAGTTTGAAAACTGGGTGGACGAGTTTGCGTGGGGCCTGGGTTCGCACCACATCTATTTCACAAGCGGCATTCAAGGCGAAGCGAGCATCTACCGCATCGACGTGCGGGGAGGAGATGCCGTCCGCCTGACGCACGGAGCGGAATTCAGCGATCTCCGCGTTGTGCCGGTGAAGCTCGACCGGCCAAGCTGGGAAAAGGTAGACGGCCTCATTGCGACCCGGATGAAGGTCGATCGTCCGGCCGAAGTGGTTTATGCACTGGGCCACCACATCTGCGCTCCCCAAGGTTTGCCGGGCTACGATGCCAACTGCGACTCCGCGCCACCCGCGATCACGCACCTGAACGACGCACTGCTGGCCGAACTCGACCTGCCGGCGATGGAGTCGTTCTGGTTTACGGCGGCGGACAAGACCAAGGTCCAGGGATTCCTGATCCGGCCGCCAGCCTTCGATCCCGCAAAGAAATACCCTGTGAAGTTCCTCATCCATGGAGGACCGCAGGGCGCCTGGGGCGATGGCTGGAGCTATCGCTGGAACCCCGAGTTGTTCGCGGCCAACGGCTATGTCGTCGTGATGGTCAATCCGCGGGGTTCGACCGGTTACGGACAGACGTTTGTGGATGGCGTGAACGGCGACTGGGGCGGCAAGCCCTTCAGCGATCTGATGCTGGGCCTTGATTACGCCGAACAGCATTATCCCTTCATCGACAAAAACCGCGAGGCTGCACTGGGCGCAAGCTACGGCGGATTCATGGCCAACTGGATCCTCGGCCATACCGACCGCTTCAAGTGCATCGTCTCGCACGACGGCATGTTCAACCCCGAGTCGGCCTACGGGTCAACCGAGGAGATGTGGTTCAACGAGTGGGAGTTCAGCGGCAAGCCGTGGGACTATTACGGCAAGCCGGATGCCGAGAATCCCTTCCGCAAGTGGTCTCCGTCCATGTCGGCCAAAAACTTCAAAACGCCCACGCTCGTCATCCACAGCCAACTTGATTACCGGCTCGATGTGAGCGAGGGATACCAGCTCTTTACCACGCTGCAACGTCTCAAGGTGCCGAGCAAAATGCTGTACTTCCCGGACGAAAGCCACTGGGTATTGAAGCCGCAGAACTCGCAATTGTGGTACAAGACAGTGAACGACTGGGTCGACGAATGGACGAATGAAGTAGCTAGAAGCTAGCAGCTACTAGCCGCTAGCTTCTAGCTGCTAGCTCGTTTCTCTGTTCAACTGACGATGTGCTCCAGGCCGCGTGTTTGCG
>JAATGG010000069.1 GCA_015654835.1 Terriglobales bacterium | reverse complement strand
GATCTGCCTGCTTCATGAGCACCGCCTCTATCGAACTCATCGCAGAGCAGGGATCACGCGCTTCGGATACTGCCCGGATCACAGCAACATTGTGGGCATACGGGCCAAGCCGTTGGATGCGATCAAGGTCAAGCCCGCCAATAGCGACAATGGGGTGCCGGCTGCTTCGGTAAGCGAACTCCAAGGCATCTGGACCAACCACCGGATCGGGCCGCACTTTTGAAGTGGTCCCATACAGCGGGCCAAAACCGATGTAGTCCACGGGCGCGTCGTTTGCCGCCTTCACCTGCTCCAGATTGTGTGTGGACAGACCCAGCAGTTTGTCGGGACCCATCAGCTCTCGTGCTTCAGCGGCAGAGAGGTCGTCCTGGCCGATATGCAAGCCATCGGCATCGGACTCGATCGCAAGCGACGGCCTGTCATTGACGATAAACAGAGTGGCGCTTCCCTTGGTCAGGCTTCGCAAGCGGCGGGCCAGTGCAAGTTCTTCGCGTTCATCATCGCCTTTGGTGCGCAACTGAACGGCAGCGATTCCGGCCTCGACTGCCCAGGCACAAAGACGTTCATAGCCGTCGCGCGGCCTGGTCATCACCAGATACAAGCCGCGATGTAGTTGAGGGCGAGTGCTAGGCGTAGACATAATCATTCATCACCGGCTGTAGGCCACGCTCTTTAATCGCAGAGTACACTTCATTGACGGACCTTGTGTCAGCTATCTCAAACTGGTCGTCACCAATCTCTTGCTTGCATTTCTGGTGTCCACCGATACCGGTGCTTACACCTGCTGAAATTTTTGTCGCCGCGATTCCAATCACATGATCGCGAAAATGCGCCCGCTCTCTGGTAGAGATCGTGATCCCTGCAAATGGCAGCAAAAGACGATAAGCCAGAATCACCTGCAGCAACTCTGCCTCGTGAGGAACAGGGCCACCTGCCTGTGCCTGATTGGCGACAGGGCGAAGCCGGGGACAAGAGAACGAAATCTCTGCCTGTGGATATTTTCGCTGCAGCAGCCATGCATGCGCTCCGGTTGCAAAAGCATCCTTTCTGAAGTCGTCGAGACCGAGAAGCGCGCCAAAGCCGACACCCCGCATGCCGCCGCGCAGCGCTCTCTCCTGCGTATTGAATCGATAAGGAAAGACTCGCTTACGGCCATCCGGATGAAGCGTCTCATAGGTGTCGGAGTCATATGTCTCCTGAAAAACGGTGACATAATCCGCTCCGCAACTGCGCAGATAGGCGTACTCCCGCGCATTCACGGGATAGATTTCCAACCCGACCATTTTGAAGAAGCAACGTGCGATGGTGCATGCCTCCCCGATGTATTCCACGCCGGACATCTTCCAGCTTTCTCCGGTTAACAGAAGAATCTCTTCCAGTCCGCTCGCAGCGATGGAGCGCATCTCCTTCTCGATCTCTTCGGCGTTCAATCGCGCGCGACGAATCTTGCTACAGCGGCTGAAACCGCAGTAAACGCAACTATTTTCGCAATAATTCGCGAGATAGAGCGGCGTAAACATGTAGATGGAATTGCCAAAATGTTTTTTTGTACTCTCTTGCGCCTTGCCCGCAAGTTCTTCAAGAAACGGCATGGCGGCAGGAGACAAAAGCGCAGCGAAATCATCGAGTGTGCGGTTCTCTTTGCTCAGCGCCATACGGACATCGTCGACGGTGTAACGGTGATAGTCGTAATCTCTTCTGTGAGCGACGACATCTTCCATGATCGTGGAATCCTTGAGGATCTCCATATCCGGTAGATAGGCCATGTGGTCCGTACGATTCAGCATCGGATCTCCTTAATCATTCAAAAAGCCAGTGAGCGGAGACGAAGCGCATGCGCCATTCTCCAGAACACGCCCCAAACCCGCTCGATATGCGGTTCTTCCTGCTTCGATTGCTTTCTTGAAGGCGCTTGCCATGGCCGGAATATCGCGCGCCGTGGCAATGGCCGTATTGGCCATGATGGCTGCGGCTCCCATCTCCATCGCCTCGCATGCCTGCGAAGGACGGCCAATGCCAGCATCGACGACGATGGGCAGATCGATCTCATCGATCAGTATCCGAATG
>JAATGG010000156.1 GCA_015654835.1 Terriglobales bacterium | reverse complement strand
TCACGCCCTATTTGCAGGAAGCGCAGGTCGTTTCCGGAACGCTTGCCATTGCATTTGGCGCGGGCAAGGCAATCATCTCCACGCCCTATTGGCATGCCAAAGAACTGCTCGCCGATAAGAGAGGCGTGATTGTTCCTTTTGTCGATCCTAAAGCAATTGCCGACGCGGTCACCGAGTTGCTGGAGAACGAAGCAGAGCGTCACGCCATGCGGAAGCGCGCCTATCTCTACTCTCGTGGGACCACGTGGCCTAACACGGCCCGGGCCTATATGGCGAGTTTTCAAAGGGCGCGCTTCGAACGCTCGTTGCACCCGAAAGCGGCCCAGTCGGACGATCTAGCCGCAGGCATGATGGATCGATTGCCGGTTCTCAATACCAGGCATCTCTTCACGATGACCGATGACACGGCGATGTTGCAGCATGCAATTTTTTCTGTTCCCAATACGCGCGAGGGATATACGACAGATGACAATGCGCGCGCGCTCATCGTCTCAATTTGCCTGGATGAGGATTCGGGCGGCACAAACAAACAGAAGCATCTGGATCTGTCGCACCGGTATCTCGCCTTTTTGTGGCTTGCATTCAATACCGATTCAGGAAGGTTTAGAAACTTTCTCGGCTATGATCGGATGTGGCTGGAGAACGTTGGGTCGGACGACAGCCATGGCCGCGCGTTGTGGTCTTTGGGCAAGGTGCTGGGGTACTCGCAGGATGCGGGGCTGCGGGGTGCCGCGGGGAGGCTCTTTGAAGCTGCGGTGCCGGCAACACTTTCCTTCACCAGTCCGCGCGCCTGGGCATATTGCATTTTGGGCATGCAGGCCTATCTCGACTGGTTCCCCGGCGACAGGGCAATCCAGGGCGCTCGTAATACACTTGCGAACAGGCTCTTGGATATCTACGAGCGCAGTTATTCGGGAACATGGAAGTGGTTCGAGAAAAGTCTTTCGTATGCGAATGCGCGGCTTTCTCAAGCCCTGATTCTGGCGGGATGGCGGAGCGACAACCAGAGAATGATCGAGGTCGGCATGGACTCGCTCAAGTGGCTTGTTGCCGAACAACATCGAGGCGATCTGGATCTATTCGTCCCGATTGGATCGAATGGGTTCTTTTTGGAGGGGAGCGAAAAGGCGCGATTCGATCAGCAGCCCGTGGAGGCCTGTGCAACAGTCTCGGCCTGCCTTGAAGCCTATAAGCTGACCGAAGAGAGACAATGGTACGAGGAAGCGCAACGGGTCTTCCGCTGGTTCCTTGGGAAGAACGATTTGCAGGCACCGCTTTACGATCCGACGACAGGTGGATGCAGAGATGGACTCCATCCCGATCGTGTGAACGAGAATCAGGGCGCGGAATCTACCCTTTCGTTCCTGATGGCGCTGCTCGAAATGCAGGCAGCCAAAGTGGCAGATGCAACTCAACCTATCTCTGAAATGAGCATTTCTTTTGAATCCAATTATTCCTCCCGCTAACACTTCGAAGTGGTTTGCTCCGGAACAGGGAGCACTAAAGCCGCTCGCTGACACGCAACTATTCACGCGCCATCCCGGCAATCCGCTCCTCAGTAGAGAAAACTGGCCTTATCCGATTAACAGCGTATTCAATGCAGGGGCTGTGAAGTTAGCCGACGGCGATACGCTGCTGCTTTGCCGCGTTGAAGATCGCAGCGGACTATCTCATCTTTGCGTGGCTCGATCCGCGAATGGAATCGATGACTGGCGCATCGATTCTCAGCCGACGCTGGCGGCAAATCCTCGCGACTATCCTGAAGAAATTTGGGGCATTGAAGATCCGCGTATCACGTATGTTCCTGAACTCGAACAGTACGCCGTGGCCTACACATCCTTTGCGAGAGGCGGCCCGGGCGTGTCGCTGGCGCTTACCAAAGATTTCAGAAGCTTCGAACGTTTCGGCGTCATTATGCCTCCCGAGGATAAAGACGCAGCCTTGTTGCCGAGAAGGATCGAGGGACGCTGGGCGTTGATTCACCGCCCCATGACAGCATTAGGCGCGCATATGTGGATCTCTTATTCGCCCGATCTGCGGCATTGGGGAAGTCACAAGGTTATTCTTGAAGCGCGACGCGGCGGATGGTGGGATGCAAACAAGATTGGCCTTTGCTCGCCTGCCATTGAGACGGCTAAGGGCTGGCTGATGATCTATCACGGAGTACGCCAGACCGCATCGGGAGGCATCTATCGTCTCGGCCTCGCGCTCTTCGACTTGGAAAGGCCGGATGTCTGTTTACAACGTGGAGATTCGTGGGTGTTCGGACCAGAAACGAGTTATGAACGCGGCGGAGATGTCAAGGATGTTGTATTCCCGTGCGGGCAGACGGTTGGCACCGACGGCGATACCCTCTATGTTTATTACGGCGCTGCCGATTCCAGCGTGGCATTGGCCACCGCCAGTATACGTTCGATCCTGACATGGCTGGATGCGAACTCAAACCCCGCAGACTCCGCTCTGTGACGAGAAAGGCCGAAGCAGTGAGTCGTGTTAACTGGAACCAGCCCGCATGGATGCCGCATTTGCTTTTTATCAAGAGAAAATGTCCACGGTGCAATTCCGTGAAATTCAAACAGGCGGAGCTGCGTTCGTTCGATAGCCTGCTGAGCCTGTTTGCATTGCGCCCGGTGCGCTGCATGTTCTGTTGGCGCAGATACTACTGGTTTGCATTGCATGACGCAAATGCCGACTAAGCTGTTCGCTGGTTGAATACGGAAGATGGATTTGTGTCTCAGTCAGGGATTCTCTGTGAGATACAAATTCCATCGTTAGATCGGTAGGGCATTCTTTTACTTTGTACGGCCGATTCCGCGGTTATCTCACTTACCGTGACGACGGCTACTTTCTTGCTTTGTTATCGATCTCTGCTGCAGCCTCCAACTCCACTTCGATGCGGGTTTCGTGTTGCACTGCGGCTTCCTCGTTCGCTGCACGCACTACATCTCTCGCTTTGCCCCAGGTATTCTCGACCTTGCCCTTCACCTGCTGAACCATGCCTTCGACCTGCAGTTGCATATTGCCAGTCAATTCGCCGGCTTTGCGCTTGGCACTGCCTGCTACCTCGTCGATTGTGCCTTTCACTTGATCCTTATTCATAGTTATAACCTCTGAATTCAACATATAGGTGAGAGTCAAACACCGGAGCGAGCCCAGGTGTCGCAATCAACGGTTAGGTTATGCATGTCTGAGAAATGACACTTTGCTCCTGGGATGCGGAGCGTCGATGCTCCGCATCCCAGGAAACTCAACTTGATCGATGTGAACCTGGCGTTATCGTCTGTCTCCGCCACCGTGATTTCCTCCGCTGCCGCGACCATCGCGTACTTCATTCCCTTTGAAGTGTGCAACTTTATCGAGACGCCTCGATGGCTCGGCTCGTTCGCCGCGCTGCGGTGCGGGGCCGTGATAGCCATGGTCGGGGTGAAAGCGGTTATTGACATGCCCGCGGAAATGGTCGGAGCCATGAAACCATGGGCCCGCGCCAATAAAGACACCTCCCGTGAACCATTCCGAACCATAGTAACCGTAGGGAGCGCAGCCATACGGATCGGTGTCGTAGTAGCCGTAGGGGCAATCCGGCGCGACTCCTATATTGATGCCGATCTGGGCATTGGCCTTAGAGATGCCGCCGACCGCGATGACTACGGCGACCGCCGCGAGTGCGAAAATACGAAGCTTACTCATGTATTCAACTTACTGAAATTTCTCGTATAAGTCTGAGCTATTTAGACCGCATGACGCTTGACACTTATTAAGAATGAGTCGCTGTCCCTTCATTCTAAGGTGTCGATCTTCGAGTATCGCCAGGACAGTTTGCCTCCATCTTGCATTTGGCAGGAGGGCATGAACGCCATCGATCTGACAGTGGCAGACGGACAAAACGCGCAGAGACGGTCCTCATTGCGAGGCGTCTCTGCGCGTTTGGGGAAGGCCATCTCATGACCGGCGCCGGGTATAGGCTCCCATCATGAATTCTGCTTCTGCTGTTAATTTGAAGCGATAGCCTGAGCCTTCGCACCGCGAACAGCGTCGAGGAATGCATGTGCCGAGGCCGGTACAGGAACTGTGCCAAGCAAAAGGGACCGGTTAGAGAATTTGTGTTTGTAGATGGCTTCGGTAGAATCCTCGTCACCGCGAATGGAAGCGCCGGTCAGCGTCAGTCCCGCAAAGGCTCCCTTGGCGCGCGAATAGGTGAGCAACTCCGTATCGAGCTTCCAATCTGTATCTGCCGTCGCGTGGCGTCCCACTGGTCCGGCTGCAGCGGAGGCATCGCCGCCAATCTGGAACTGGCTCCCGAGGAAGCGCTGCATGCCCTTCTCATTCTGAATAATCATGACCAGATCCACGCCTTCGACGCCGATTTGCAATCCCCAACTTCCGCCGGTGATGGCGAAGAATGCCGGTGCACTCCATCCCTTTGCTATTCTGCAAGTGGCAACGCCTCTGCCGTTTTCGGCGCCAAACACAAAGCCGCCCTTAATCATGTGCGGCACCACCGCCACGCATTTGGCGTGATCCAGAACTTCTTCTGGGATACCTTTATCCGGGGTCGCCATAATCTCGTGCAGGACGCTGCCGGCATTGTCCAGACGATTCTGTGCTGCTTCGCGAGTCTCTGCCAGGGCAGCGCTAGCTACACCCAGACTGAATACGGCCACTAACGTGATGAGCTTCTTCATGCATTCACCTTTTTCTACCCATGCCCAGCATCTCTCGCTTTACGCGCATTGAAGGCGCACAAGGTAGTTTTGACTCTAATGCGCTTCGATTGCGCCGTCTGAGCAAGAAAGCTCACAGTAGAAACGCTTCCCTGCCGAATACGCGATATTGCCTGAAATCTTTCTCGATAGTGAGCAAAACTGAACAGACTGCGTCCTGCCATCTAAGACAAAATTTCAAGTGGACTTGAAGATAGCTCTCCCGGACCTGGTCTTTTACTTTTAGGCATGCGTGCGAGGTTTGCTGCGATTTCGACAATCTGCGGCTCATATCGTCAGCAGGATGAGAAGACGAGAGCGTGTCACGTTGCGATAAGAATGCTGGCCCAAAGCCGAACTATGGCCATCTTGTGTCACGGCATCTTTGCTCGATATCAGGGTTTGTCCTTCGCAGTGCAAACATCCCTTAGTACAAAAAGGAGCAGACAGTGCCCTAGCTCGGTCGCTTGTAATTGACTACTTACCTGAGCTATACAGCACAGACGAAACAAATTGGCTGCTAGTAGATTCGATTACGGATGAGCAATCTTGCTCTGATACCCAGGCTTGCCGCTCGTTAGTCTCATGCGCGGTACTACATTCAGCTGAATTGAAGCAGGAAGAGCGTTGAATACCATCTCATCGCAGTGAAACGAGGGGCACAAATGCGCAAATACAAGAGCAGTGGCATGTATTTCTTGGCGACTTTGCTAATCGCTTTTATGATCGGATGCGGCCAGGAAATCGTAAATGTCCCAACTGTGGTGTCCACGATTCCTACTTCAGGTGCGACAGGCGTCGCTGTTAATACGCCGATTAGTGCGACCTTTAGTATGGCGATGAAGCCCGCCTCGATCACGGCCGCAACCTTCACGGTGACTGACCCTGGCGGAGCTGCCGTAGCTGGAGCCGTGACATATAGCGGTTTGACAGCAACATTTACTCCGGCCGCCAATCTTGCAACCACGACTCTTTATACCGCTACGATTACGACCGGGGCGACAAACCTTGGTGGCACTCCGCTACGCGCTAACTACGTGTGGACCTTTACGACGGCAGATGCAGCGGCGCTTCCTGCACCTACAGTCACGGCATCTATTCCTGCCAATGGAGCTACCGCGGTACCCGTTGGACAGGTGCTCAGCGCCACTTTCAGTCTGGCCATGAATCCGGCTACGATCAACACTGCGACATTTACCTTGAAGGGACCTGGGAACGCGCCTGTGGCAGGAGCCGTGACCTACACCGGCTTGGTTGCCACATTCACCCCGACGATTCCTCTTGGGTATAGCAGTGTCTACACAGCGACGATCACAACTGGCGCTGCGGATGTCGCAGGTACTTCGCTGGCTGCTGGCTACGTATGGACATTTACGACGGCTGCTTCCACCGTGGTGTTGCCCGCTCCCACTGTGACGGCGACGGTTCCTTTGAATGCGGCCACTGGTGTGCCTCTCGGTCAAGTGATTACTGCGACATTCAGCGAAGCCATGAACTGTGCAACTCTGGCTTCTCCTGCCATAAACTTCACAATCTCCGGCCCAGGTGTAACCGCCGTAGCGGGTGCGGTCAGTTGCACAGGCACTGTGGCCACGTTCACACCCGCGACCAGCCTGAAAATCAATACCGTCTATACGGCTACCATCACCACTGCGGCCCAGGATGCGGCGGGGATCGGACTGGCTGTCAATTACGTCTGGACCTTTAGAACCGTTCCGGCCCCGACGGCGCCTACGGTGATTTCCACCATCCCCGCCAATCTGGCGACGGCGGTGCCAATCAACCAGGCTCTCAGTGCGACGTTCAGCGTGGCAATGACTCCTGCAACCATCGATTCGTCTACCTTCACCGTGTCCGGACCGGGTGGACCTGTGGCCGGTGTGGTGACTTATGTAGCTGCGGGTTCGGTAGCAACGTTCACACCAACTGCCAACCTCGCCTCGAGCACGCTGTACACGGCGACAATCACAACCGGGGCTCAGGATCTTGAAGGCACCGCACTGGCTCAGAACTTCGTGTGGACCTTTACCACGGCTGCGGCGCCAATCGTCACGCCGCCGACAGTCATTTCAACGATTCCCCTCAACGCGGCAACGGGTGTGCCTTTCAATCAGGCAGTCAGCGCCACATTCAGCAAGGCGATGAATCCTGCCACCATCAGTTCGGCCACCTTCGCACTAACCGGCCCAGGCACCAATGCAGTATTGGGCTTGGTTGCTTATGCGGCGATTGGCAACACTGTGACGTTCACCCCAACGGCGAATCTCGCGCCTAACACCCTTTACACTGCCACGATCACAACAGGCGTTCAAGACCTGGCTGGCGACGCGATGGCTAGCAACTACGTGTGGACCTTCACGACTGGCGCGGCTCCCGATATCATTCCGCCTCAACTAGTCTCCACGATCCCCTTGAACGGCGCCGCGAATGTGCCGCCCACGCAGACGGTAAGTGCAACCTTCACCGAAGCAATGGATCCACTTACGATCACGACGGCCACCTTCCAACTGACGCAAGGTGGGGCCCTGGTGCCGGCCACGGTTACCTACGACGCGGTCAATTTCATTGCCACTCTCACGCCTACGGCACCGCTCGCGATCAGCACGGCTTATACGGCGACGGTAACTACGGGAGCAACCGATCTGGCCGGGAATCCTCTCGGCAACACCGGCGCTCCGAATCCTTGGACGTTCACCACGGCGGCTGCAGTGATTCCGCCGCCGATCGTTCTGGGACCAACTGTGGCGCTCTTTGGAGGGTTCGGCGGCAACGCCGGCATGACGAACAGTGGCATCAACACGATTATCCATGGGGATATCGGGTCCACTGCCGCCTCTTCATTGATGACCGGATTCCACGACGACAGTGTCGTGGTTGGTGGAGTCGACGAGTGCACCTACTCGGAAGATCCGCTCAGCATTGGACTGGTGACGGGTGGAACGATCAATACAGCTCCCGGCACTTCTCAGCCCACCGCAGCATGCCCCGATGAAGGGACCGCTGTTACCTTTGCCCTCGCACAGGCGGCGGCATTGGAGGCGCAAACGGCCTACAACACGCTCGCAGCCATTCCCAACGGCCTGGATGTTTCAGTCTGCCCTGGATGCGGAGGCGGCAACGCGGGAGAGTTAGGCAACCGGACCCTGGCACCCGGCGTTTATAAATCCGCAGTCCAGAGCTTTGGCATCACCATGGGCGATCTGACTCTCGATGCGCAAGGGGATCCGAACGCCTTCTGGATATTCCAGATGGGGACCTCGCTTACCATAGGCACCTCGTCCTCGCCTCGCAATGTTTTGTTGGTCAACGGAGCCCAAGCCAAGAACGTTTACTGGCAGGTCGGAAGCGATGCGACAATCAACGGAATTCTCGGCGGAGGGGTCATCCAGGGAACCATCATCTCCCAGGCAAGGATCGCGGTCTCAACGGCAGGCGTGACCGCTCTAACAACCATCAACGGCAGACTGCTGGCCTTGAATGCGTCAGTCACGCTTGTGAACACAGTCATCAACACGCCGGTTCAATAAGGCGAAGCTGAGACTGCCGCGAGGCGGTCTCAGCTTGGTTGAACGAACGCGACGTTTGGTATTTCCCCCTCTACCGAGTCAACCGGCCGCTGAGGCAATGTGATAAGCGCGACGTGCAGTTCAGGAGACGACAATGAAATTGAGTCCAAGAATAATTGCCACAGCGGCATTTGCTGTTTTTCTAATGCCTGCGTTCAACCTTCATGCTGAGGTTGCAACGCCATTGTCGGCTAGTAGCTCCAGCGCCGAGCCCGCAACACCGGTACCGGCGGAGTCGATGGCGCAAGCTTCGCCCTATACACGCGGCCGTAACATCGATACGCCCAGGATTGAGTGGTTCCTCGGTTACTCCTACTTGCGGGCCACGCCGACCTCGGCCGACGGAAACAGGATGATGTGGTTGAACGGGGGCAGTACCTCCGTTGCCTTCAACTTCAATCGCTATCTTGGAATCGTGGGTGACTTTGGCGGCTTCAGAGATTCGGAGTTGCGGCTCGGCGGCACCGGTGGCAATGCATCCACCGTGGCCGATTCCAGCGGAAGCGTCTATACATATCTCTTCGGGCCGCGTGTTTCATTCCTGAAGCATGAAAGATTTTCTCCCTTTGCACAGGCCCTGTTTGGAGGCGTGCGCGCAAGTGAGGTAACGCTCTCCGGCTGCACCGGCGTTGGTTGCACGCTGCTGCCCACGGAGAATAAGTTTGCCATGACGGCCGGAGGCGGACTCGATATTCGCGTCCATCGTCATTTCGCCATCCGCGTTGTGCAAGCCGAATATCTGATGACGAGATTTGAGAACTTCGATAGCGGAAAACAGGCGACCCAGAACGACATGCGCCTTTCCTCCGGTATTGTCTTCCGCTTTGGTGGAAATGCGGCTTCTCGACTGCCTGCGCTTCCGCCTGTGGCATATTCATGCTCGGTCAATCCATCGTCGGTGTTTCCCGGAGATGCGATTACCGTGTCGGGCACGGCTCTGAATCTTAGCCCCACCAAGACCGCGATCTATACCTGGTCTGCCGACGGCGGCACCGTATCCGGAACCTCGGATGTCGCACACATCGATACCGGCAATGTCGCTCCTGGAACCTATATGCTCAAGGGCCATGTTTCTGAAGGCGACAAGGCTCAAGAGAACGCGGATTGCAGCGCTCCGTACACCGTGAAGGCGCCTGAGCCACTATCCGTCAGTTGTTCTGCCGATCCTTCCTCGGTGATCTCCGGTGGCTCCTCTACGATTACCGCAATTGCCACCAGCCCACAGAATGGCCCGCTGACTTATAGCTACGCGGCTACTTCCGGCTCTGTGAACGGCACCGGATCGACGGCCACACTCTCGACTATTGGAGTTGCTGCTGAAACAGTAACGGTGACCTGCACGGTCAGCGACGACAAGGGACACACGGCTTCGGGTACAACCTCGGTAGCCGTTGGAGCTCTTGCCGCTGCGCCGAGGCCATCGGCCAGCGCCCTGTGCTCGATTCACTTCGATCGGGATCCCCGCAGGCCCTCGCGTGTGGATAACGAGGCAAAGGCTTGTCTCGATGGAGTCGCTCTTAACTTGCAGAGTGACTCCGATGCCAAGCTGGCAATCGTCGGCAATGCATCCAATGACGAAGCAGGCAGCAAGAAACTTGCTGCTGAGCGCGCGGTCAATACCAAAGCCTACTTAGTCAAGGAGAAGGGAATCGACGCATCGCGCATCAGCATCTACACAGGTACTCAGGATGGAAAGATCGTTTCCACCACCCTGATTCCCGCCGGTGCGACGCTCGACACTACAGGTGACACTCCGATGGAACAATAGGACGGAACGTCATCTTCCAGTGTCTGTTGACGTTGCTCTCCTGAAGTGATTCGATCGAGAATTAACCAGCCAACTCTAAAAGCCCGCCGTACGTTGAGGAAACTCAGCGTACAGCGGGTTGGCTTTTTGTGTCTGGCTAAAACGGTACGCCGTGGGCTGGCCCGCATCGTCGTCCCATAATACCGATGGAGACCGCGGTTCAGGAGCGGGTATACATACAGCGATAGAGATGGAAAATCTGTTGTAAGATTTGGGGGACAATTTCGCAAGGTTTTCGGTCCAGCCAAGGTAGGAATTGGGGAAATTAGGTAACTGTATGAATTCAGGGGAATCCCATAATTTATTTTAGAATTATATATTTACGAACAAAGTGAGTTACTACGTAAGTTGGAGGAGAGGGGGATTCGAACCTTGTGATCTTCGCAGCACCTTCCATTTCAACACGATACCACTATCTACTGAATACACGAATCTTTCACTCCTTTCTGCCGGGTCCAATCCGCCGAATTACGTTGACGGCGAGTTCGTCGTATATCAGGACAACCAATACGGCACATTTATCTGCGTCCCGTGGCAATGATGCGTTCTCTCCAGGGAGCGAACATAGCATTCTATGTTCGCCCCCATTTTGCGACTCAGGCATTTCGCTTCGGCTACACTTCGCGCGCTTTCGGGTTCAAAGGATAACTTATGAAACAGATCTTCTTTTTGTTCTTCCGACGTCAATTTCCCGGCGCTTGCCGCTTGCCATGGACGCCAGGCATCATGCTTCTTCTGGCGTTTGCTACGGGCTGTGGAGGGGGCTCTTCTCAGTCGATAGGCACAACCACGAATAGCAGCACGGTGGTAACGGTTCTGACGTCGAGCACGGCGAACGATCAGCTTTCCAGATTCAATGTGACACTGAACTCGCTGACGCTGACGACTCGCTCTGGTAAGACCGCGACATTAGTCAACACCCCGCTCTATGCTGAATTTATTCATGTCAACGGGACAATGGAACCTCTGGCCGTCGCGAGCATTCCGCAAGACTTCTACACATCCGCTACGGCATCATTCGGTCCCACCAGCTTCACATGTCAAACACTTGCTCCTGACGGCGGAGCTGATACAAGCATTTTTGCCTATGAGACCATTCCCTCCTCTGATGTGACAATGAGTCTGCCAAGTCCCATCATGATTACCGGTGCAGGGATGGGGCTCCTGCTCGATATGCTGGTCTCCCAATCAGTGACCTACCCCAGCAATTGCTATACGACTGGCATCGAGCCTTACTCGATTACACCCAGCTTTTCCGTGAGCCCCGTGGATCTCTCTGGTCAATCAGCGAGCCTGGGTTCTGAAAAGCTCAATGGGCTGCAGGGAATCGTCGCTTCAATCAAAGGGAACAGTTATTTTGTGACTTCGGCAGATGGTTCAAACTACGGCGGAGTCAATCGCTCCAGCTCAATGGATCCGGCGGACGGTCCTGTCTGGCAGATCGCATTCAATAGTGCCACTACATTTCAGGGCATTGCCGGTTCATCGCAACTTGCGCCAGGCATGGCGGTAAATTTTGATGGGACAATTCAGCCAGACGGCACGCTTTTGGCAACGCGGATTGCAGCGCCCGACACCTCTGCCACCGATACGAGTCTTTGGAACGGACCTTTGGTCAAGGTAAACAACGATGGGCCCGTGGTGAGTATGTTGGCGCGGTTGCAGGTTGGCCCTGTGCTGGCTGGCAACTCGGTGCAGGCTAACTTCGGCAATTCGACATTTAGCATTTTGGGCGGCTTGGCCAACTTGGCGAATCTTCCATTTCAGGGAAGATTTGGTGCCGCCAATATGATTGCAGGCCAGAATGTCGAGGTGACGTTTCATGCAACTGGGGAAGACGGAGGAGACCTGTCCGCCTCCGCGATTGCCTTGGCTCCGCAGACGATCAATGGTACCGTCACTGGTATTTCCAGCAGCGGCGGATTTACCGTATACACGGTCACGCTCGCTCCGTACGACTTGTTCCCCACACTTGCGGTTCAGCAGGGGCAGACCACTCTGCTGCAGAAACCGGATATCGTCGTCGTTTATGCGGACAGCAGCGCTATGATATTCAGTTCTACTCCAGTCGCAGTGGGCAGCGTATTGCGTTTCTATGGCTTGGTTTTCAACGACAACGGGACGCTTCGCATGGATTGTGCTCAGATCAATGATGGAGTGGCGGAATAAGTGATGCAAATGAACAATTGTGAATTGCCGAATTAGGCACATGGCGTTGT
>JAATGG010000037.1 GCA_015654835.1 Terriglobales bacterium | reverse complement strand
TGTTCCCAGGAAGACATAACGAGAGAACTGCGGTGGCGAATGCCTCGCGGCGAGGATTTTCTGCGAGATCCATTCTGCCGCACGTCTTTATTGTGTCCTCGCATTGAGCGTAGTTCTCCTATTTGAGCGACGTTTCCAGTGGTATGCAGGGGGCTGTTTTCTTGAGGAAAGTACCATTCTGCGATCACGTTTTCTCTCTATAGCGACAGGAGAACCGCTAGAGTCCAGACAAATTGAAAGAGGACATGACGCATGGATGAGAATCTCTCGACGAGTTACAAGATGAATCGAATCGCAGTTAGAATTCGGCCTGCGTTTCGCGGGTTGCGGATGCTGTTATTGATATGGGTTACCTTATCGTCTGCGGAGGGAATGCTGCTGGCGCAGGGCTGCATCCTGGCGCGGTCTCCCGAACTTGGAGGCTTGCCGACGGGCCAGGGCGGGACGCTTCAACCGGGGCATTTTCAAGTCACCATTGGCGAACGTCACCAGTATTCTTACCAACACTACGTGGGAGATGTGTACCAGGAGTACCGCGCGCAAGCCAAGACCCAGGTTCAGAACAAGATCAATTTGATTACTACGAATCTCACTTACCAGTGGACCCCAAGGATCAGCTTCGAGATCGATGCGCCCTGGCTGTTTGCCACGCGCAAAAGCCAGAATTCGCCGATTAAGTACTCCGCGAGCGGGTTGGGAGATACGATCATCGGAGCCAATTCGTGGATTCGAAATCCAGAACACGCAGTTCGCAATAACTTCTCAATAGGTCTGGGGCTGTTGATGCCGACGGGCAATGACGATGTGGAGAACACCACGAATACCAATATCTCGGGTACCGGGGCCGCGGTGAACGTGACTGCGCCGGTCGATTACTCCATTCAACCCGGAAATGGCGGTTGGGGATTGGTGATGCAATGGATGGGATATCAGCGGCTGAGCCGGTCTCTGACTTTCTATACCGACGGAGATTACATTGCGACCCAGGGAGGCACCAATGGCGTGCAAAAGAGCGCAACGCTCTCGACTACCACGCCACTGGAAAACTACGTTGCCATCTCCGATCAATATCTCTTTGAAGCGGGGCTTTCGTTTCCCGTGAGCAGCCACGTGAAAGGACTGAATGCAACTATTGGCCCACGCGATGAAGGCGTGCCTGCCGATAATCTGTTCCCCAATAGCAACGCAGGTTGGCGCAGACCGGGCTACGCGGTCACAGCGGGCCCGGGCGCAGAGTACGTGCGCGGTCCGAATATTTTCACGGCGGGCGTCTATAAGGCGATTCACCGTGACCGCACCAGCAGTTATCCAGACTCCGTTTATCACACTCACGGAGATGCCGCGTTTGCACAATATGTGTGGCTGGCAAGCGTCACGCATCGATTCTAGAACGTGAGAAGAACCTGCGGGCATCGCGCTAGTCGAGTCGTGTCAGCGGAGAGCTAAGTCTATCTTGACCCATCGAGAGGAAGCAATGTGAAAGCTACACTGCGCATATTGACTGTCGTGTTTATGTGTTGCCTGATGCCATCAGCTTCGGCCAAACGCGCACCCAATTTTGAGTTGAAGGATTTGACCGGAACTACGCATAAGATAGCAGAGCTAAAAGGATCCATCACCGTGATTAACTTCTGGGCGACTTGGTGTGTACCGTGCAGGGAAGAACTGCCTCTGCTTTCCCGGCTTAGTCAGGAATATGGGGGAAAGAAGATCCGGTTCATCGCGGTATCCGCCGACGCGGCCAAGGACCGCTCGAAGGTTGAGCAGTTTTTAAGCCGCAACTCACTTGCTATGGACATATGGGTGGGGGCGGACCTGGATATGTTGGAGAGTGCCGGACTCGGCAATGTTCTGCCTGCCACACTCATCCTCGACGAGCGTGGCGAAATTGTGACTCGCGTCATGGGAGAGGCGCGGGATGAAGACGTGCGCAAGACCTTGGAGTGGCTATTGGGAGACAGAGTCGGCACTCCTCCGCCCCTATCGATCAAACGATATTAGGAGGGGGTCTTTTTACCTTCAATCTCGGGAAGTGTCGAATCGATTCATTCCGCATTGATCCTGGACGCAGAATGGCGACTGGCTATTTTAGCGGAGAGTCAGTTTTGATATGGCAGGGAAGGGGTTCATAGGAAGCTCTATAGATCAGAAGTAAGAGCAGATTCTCAACCGGGCGAAAGGGAATCGGAACCGCCGATTCCCTTTCGCCCCGGTCGCATTGCCTGTTAGAGAGTAATCAATTCGTACTGATCATTTCCCATGCGCAGGGCCTTCATATATTCAAGCTGATGCAAGCCGCCTCGCGACTGAATGCGTTCCACAATGTCGTGCCGCTGCATTTCTGGCTGGGAGAAGACCAAGTCGATTGAAGCTTTGTCGATGGCCAGAATGTCTCGTGAGGCGAGGATACCGATATCGTTGCACGTAGGCTTGGCTCCATGTGCATCGCAATCGCAATCCACCGAAATATTCTTCAACACGTTGATGTAGGTGATATGCGCACCAAAATGGTCGGTGATTCCCTTGCCAGACTCGACCATGCGTTCCAGGAAGAGCGGTCCTTTGGGCCAACCATCGCCGTGGATCTGCCGTTTGCCTCCCTGACCAGACGCGCAACCGATGGCAATGTTCTTAAGCGATCCGCCAAAACCACCCATCGTGTGTCCTTTGAAGTGGGTGTAGACGAAAAGGGAATCGTAGTTCAATAAATTTTTGCCGACAGCAATTTCAGTGAGGTGCACTCCGGGAGTAAAGCGAGGCTGGGTCGATGCGAAGGGTGAAGGCGCATCAAGAAACTCGCGCATACCCGCAATCGGGAGCATCGCATCGCCGTCCGCATCCATGATATCGACCGGGCAAAAGTCGAAACCATTGGTCTTGAGAGTTTCCCGATGCGTCGCCGTTTTTTGCCTGGGGCTTGGATAGAGGACATTGCATTCCACGATGGTGCTGTTGGGAATGTGGGGTTGCAAGCCTCGAATGAATTCAATGGGCAACAGGTTCGGCCCATGCGGCTCGCCGGTGTGCAGTTTGATGCCGACTTTGCCGGTCATCTCTTCACCGATTTTGGAGTAGAGATTCAGCAGGCCGTTGACGCTGATGTCCCTCGTAAAAAATACCTGTGATTTGGCCTGTACAGGAGCGGCATTGGCTATGCCGTTTAGATCGAATACGGCAACTCCGCCTAACGCGATCGCACTTTCCTTTAGAAATGTGCGGCGCAACATTTGCCTTTCCACGTTTCCCCCTCGATGACTGGCCGTCTCTCTTGTTTCCAGACAGTCACCCTATCTATCTATAACGGATAGGGTGACTGTTGCGCTGTGATCGTGGAGACTGCACTTTGGCTCGTCCCGGGCAATTGGATCTGCTTTCGATCAATGCGGCCGAGGGGCGGTCCATGAGTTCTCCATGTCGAACTCATGGATTTGGAACTGGCTGGAGCCTGCCGGGGCTTCTGGAGTTAACGTGTACGAGCACGCAGGCTAGATTGAGGATCAATTGCGGGCAAATCGGGAATTCAGATCTTTTCTTGACAAGCTTGGCCTAGCTGCCTAAAGTGGGATCTGCGGTAACGTAAACGATTTTATTTTTGCCTAAATACTGGTGATTTAGCGGCTCCGGATTTGCCTGGAGCGGCCCGACCAACACGTTATCGGGGAATGGAACATGGCACAACAGAACGCTTTTGACAGGAATGTCGCAATCAAGGAAGCAGAGTTTTCGAAGCTGCAGTTGCCACCAGCGCCTCTGACGGAGACTGGCACTGTGAAGGCCTGGGAACAGCCTGTGCTGATCCGGTCTTACATGCCAGCCGCGCCGGACCCGAATCCGCTTTTCCTGGAAAAGCGTGTGTACCAAGGCAGTAGCGGGCGGGTTTACCCTTTGCCGGTCATCGATAGGGTCGACACGGAGCCGCAGGCCCATGAGTGGAAGGCTGCGCACATCGAAAACGAGTTCGTCCGGCTGATGATCATGCCGGAGATAGGCGGCCGGATCCAGGTTGGATTGGACAAGATCAATGGGTACGACTTCTTCTATCGCCAGAACGTGATCAAACCCGCTCTCGTGGGCCTGGCGGGTCCATGGATCTCGGGTGGAGTGGAGTTCAACTGGCCGCAGCATCATCGACCCGCCACTTTCATGCCAGTGGATTTGGAGATCGAGCGCGATCCCGACGGGTCGGTGACGATCTGGTGTAGCGATCACGACCCCATGCTGAGGATGAAGGGGATGCATGGCGTATGCCTTCGCCCCGGCAAGGCCTCTGTCGAAATTCGGGTTCGTCTCTACAATCGCACGCAGGATACGCAGACGTTTCTGTGGTGGTCGAATGTTGCGACACGCGTCCACGAGAAGTATCAATCTTTCTTTCCGGCAGATGTACGGTTCGTCGCGGACCATGCCAAACGAGCGGTTACCGAATTCCCTCTCAGCAAGGGACGTTATTACGGGATCGATTACGGGCAGCGGGCAATCGATGGAGTTCCAGAGGATGAGAAGCCTTCGCATTTCGTCCCGGATGGTTCTTATCCAGCCAATGATCTGAGCTGGTATGCGAATATCCCAGTTCCGACGAGCTATATGATCGCCAATTCCAAGGGGGATTTTGCCGGGGGGTACGATCATGCGGCGGAGGCGGGGATGGTGTATGTGGCCAATCACCACATCGCGCCGGGGAAAAAGCAATGGACGTGGGGCAATCACGAGTTCGGTTATGCGTGGGACCGCAGTCTGACCGACTCGGATGGGCCGTATGTGGAATTGATGGCGGGGGCCTATACCGACAACCAGCCTGACTTCTCGTTTCTTGCACCGGGAGAGACAAAGTGCTTCAGCCAATACTGGTATCCGATTCGCGAGATCGGTGTGCCTGATTTGGCGAATCTCGATGCGGCAGTCCGCGTGCAAAGGGAAGCTGAAAAGGCGGTGATCCATCTTCTCGTTACGCGGGAGCTGCCTGATGCCACTGTCTCGCTGCAAGCAAAAGGCAAGGAGATTTTCAGGTGGCAGGGTAAGTTGCAGCCAGAACATCCCCTGCATATGGATTCGCCTCTTCCCGGCAATGAGTCGGAGATAGAACTGGTATTGAAGGCTGGCAAGGGCGCGGAAGAAGAGTTGATTCTTCGCTATGCCCCCGCGGAAATTGTCGCCGCGCCGCGTCCTGCGGTCGCTACGGAGCCAGGCGCGCCTGAGACGATTCAGTCCAGCGATGAACTCTATCTGATTGGCCTTCATCTGGAACAGTATCGTCATGCGACACGAAGCCCAGAGCCGTACTGGATCGAGGCTGTCCGGCGGGATGCGGGCGATAGCCGGTCAAACCATGCACTTGGACGATGGCATCTGAGACGTGGCGAGTTTGGAATGGCGGAAAAGTATCTTCGCACGGCTATTGCAAGGTTGACGGAGCGGAATCCCAATCCTTATGACGGCGAGCCTCACTACAACCTCGGGCTGGCATTGACTTATCAGGGGAGATTTGCGGAGGCCTATGAAGCTTTTTACAAAGCTACATGGAACGCGGGGTGGCGAGGGCCTGCCTATCATCGCCTTGCAGAGATCGACTGTCGCCGTCAGCAATGGGTGCAAGCCATCGATCATCTTGATCGCTCTCTGCGCGCCGATGCAGACAATCTGAATGCGCGCAATCTCAAGGCGATGGTACTGCGACGGCAGGGGAAAAGATCCGAAGCGGAGGCGTGCGTCGAGAAGACGCGTGAGCTTGACCCACTCGATGTTTGGAGCCGGTACCTGGCTCTTCAAGCTATGCCGCAGACTGGCCAGCAACAGCTTGACTTGGCACTCGATCTGCTACGCGCCAATTTCTTAGAGGATGCCCTGGAGATCCTTTCTTCTGCTTCCAACGAGACGAAAGACGGTTCGTTTCCTATGTGTCTTTACGCTTTGGCACACGTTTATGCCTTGCTCGGGAGAGGGAACGAGAGTGCGAAGACATGTCGACTGGCTGCCGATGCGAATGCTACCTACGTGTTTCCCAGTCGACTGGAGGAGATTCTTCTTTTGGAGGCCGCGATGGCGCAGAATCCGTGCGATGCGCGGGCTCCCTATTACTTGGGGAATCTCATGTACGACAGGCGTCGTCACGAAGAGGCCATTCAACTATGGGAGCGAGCCGCGGAGCTTGATCCGCAGCTTCCGACAACCTGGCGCAATCTTGGTTTCGCCTACTATAACGTTCGCGGCGATGAGGAGAAGGCGCTGGAGGCATTTGACCGAGCGCGAAACTGTTCTCCGCCGGATGCCCGCATTTTGTATGAACAAGACCAATTATTGAAGCGCACCGGGAAACCTCCCGAACTTCGACTTGCAGCGCTTGAGCAGGCGCGCGAGATGGTGGCATCGCGCGACGATCTTACTGTCGAACTGGCGACGCTCTATAACCAGGTTGGGCGGCCGCAGGATGCATTGACCGTATTGCTTTCCCGGAGGTTTCAGCCCTGGGAGGGCGGGGAAGGGCTGGTGCTAGCGCAGTTTGTACGCGCCAACCTTCTGCTTGGCCAGAAGGCACTGGGTGAGAATGATGCCTCCAGTGCGGTTCGTCGATTCGAGGCCGCCTGGAATCCGCCTGAGAGCATTGGCGAAGCCAAGCATCTGCTCATGAATCTCAGCCAAATCGACTATTGGCTGGGAGTTGCATATGCTGCCAGCCATCAAACTGCGCAGGCAGTTTTACATTGGGAGCGTGCTGCGAAGTACCGTGGAGACTTCCAGCAAATGCAAGTGCATTCCATCTCGGACACAACTTATTGGAGTGGACAGGCTCTCGTCCGGCTGGACAGAATGGATGAGGCGAAAAAGATCTTCCAGAGGATCTATGACTATTCTTTGGAGCTAGAAAAGCAGGTTCCTAAGATCGACTACTTTGCAACCTCTTTGCCTGCAATGCTTCTTTTTGACGAGGACCTCTCTTTAAGGCAGGAGATTTCTGCAAAGTTTCTTCGCGCACAGGTGCTGGTGGGATTAGGCCGTCTTGCGGAAGGAACTGCCTTATTGGAAGAGGTTTGCATACTGGACGCAAATCACTCCGGAGCCGCAGATATGTTGTCAGTGATCGAACTGACTGTGAGATGACAATGCAAATTGTTCCGGCCTCATCCAACGCGGATTCTCCAGTGGTCAAAGCCCAAAATACGATCTATCTCTGGACGATTGCACTAGTGGCGGCAATGGGAGGGCTGCTGTTTGGCTATGACTGGGTAGTAATCGGAGGAGCTCGTCAATTTTACGAGGCCTACTTCCAGCTTACCTCCGAACAGCTTATCGGATGGGCGAATAGCTGTGCCCTCGTAGGATGTTTCGCCGGTTCTTTTCTGGCAGGTTACGCAGGAGAACGCTTTGGCCGCAAACGTGTCCTTCTTATCTCGGCAATTCTGTTTGCCGTCTCTTCGGGGTTAACCGGATGGTGTTACTCCTTCTCCGCTTTCGTTTTTTGGCGGATTGCCGGAGGCACCGCGATTGGTCTAAGTTCGAATATCTCTCCCTTGTATATCGCCGAGATCAGTCCGGCCTCGATACGCGGCCGGCTAGTTAGTCTCAACCAGTTCGCGATTGTCGTCGGTATTCTCTTGGCGCAGATTACCAATTGGCTAATTGCCCGCCCAGTTCCCGATCACATAAGTTCTCGGTTATTTGTGCAGACGTGGAACGTGCAGTACGGGTGGCGCTGGATGTTCTGCGCGGTCGTTGTGCCTGCGGTCGTCTTTACATTCACCTCGCTCTTGATTCCCGAAAGTCCACGATGGCTTATGGCTAAGGGGCGTGATAACTTGGCCTACGATGTTCTGAGAAGGATTGGCGGCGCCCCCTATGCTCTTAGCGAAGCGAGCAACATCAAAAGGACGTTGCAGCTAGAGAAGGGCATCGAAGCGTCCTGGAAAGAGCTTTGGCTGCCAGGGATTCGGAAGATCGTATTGATCGGTATGGCTCTCGCCGTACTTCAACAATGGACAGGCATCAACATTCTCTTCAACTATGCCGCGGAAATTTATCGAAGCGCAGGCTATGGCGCAAACGACATTTTTCTCAATATTGTGATTACCGGGGCTATCAATCTAATTTTCACGGTTGTGGCCATGATGATTGTCGACCGGATTGGACGGCGCCCCATGATGTTGTTTGGTTGTGCCGGTATTGGACTGTCGCACGTCCTATCCGGAGTTGCTTATCGAGCGGGATGGCACGGCAGCGCTGTATTAGTGCTTACCTTAAGTGCAATCGCGTGCTACGCCCTTACCTTAGCTCCAGTGACCTGGGTATTGATCTCCGAAATATTTCCTAACCGGCTTCGTTCTCAAGCCGTGTCTGTGGCGGTAGGGGCATTATGGGTAGCATCCTTTGCCCTGACCTACTCGTTCCCTCTGATTAATCGAGTGTTCGGCAGCTCCGGAACATTTTGGGGTTACGGAGCGATCTGTCTGCTGGGTGCGTTGTTTATCTTTTTCTTCGTTCCCGAGACGAAGGGGCGGACTCTCGAGGAGATAGAGTTCAGGACGCTTTCTGTAGACTAGGGAACGGCCTTCGAGTTCCCCTCGCAGCCCATTCGCCTCTCGATGACCTCGTTACCTCGATAGAGGGCGTGACGTTGTGCGGTACAGTCCAGTTCGTCAAGGATCTGTAGAACGATTCTTCGCCTCGATGTGGCAACCGCAGGGGAGCTAAAGTATGCATAAACTTGAGGTTCTATTATGTAGACGAGCAAACGTACACGTAATTGAGCATGCATACACTTTCAAAGCAATTATCGGTATGAGAGCGGTGATAAGAGGATATTGATAATTCTTCTTGACAGGCTTTATTACGAGGAATAGTGTGTTTTCCGGTAACGTACACTGCAATTGTCCAGCGCTGAATTTTTGGAGCCAGACAGTTCCAGTAAGGCGTTCAATTTTTAAGAGGCTGATGGCTGTGAAAGCAACGAGATGGAAGACCAGAAAGGCGCTGAGATGACGATTCGAAGATTGCAGAAAAGCTATGAACGATCCAGATGCTGTGCGCAATTGTTGATGTTGCTGCTTGGGGTTGTATTGGGCGGCCATTTGGCGATGGCGCAAGTCGATCAAGGCACGATCACCGGTGTGGTTCAGGACGGCACAGGCGCGGTAGTTCCGAACGCTTCAGTGAAAGTGACGAACATCGACACGGGGCTGGTACTAGAGGGAAGCACGAACGGCAGTGGCTTCTATGTGTTTTCACCGCTCAAGATTGGCAACTATACGGTGAGCGCGACGGCGAATGGTTTCCAGACCACGGTGCAGGAGAACATCCACCTCGACGCAGAGCAGAGGCTGAACATTGGCATGACTCTTAGGGCCGGTGCGGTGACGGAGACAGTGACGGTGAGTGATGCACCGCCGTTGCTTGATACGCAGACAAGTTCGGTAGCCCAGGTTATTAGCAGCGAGACGATCAACAATACACCTTTGAACGGCCGCAATTTTGTATATATTGCGCAGTTGAGTGCGGGTGTTGCGCCTCCCTTTGGAAACACTCGCGGGGCCGGTACAGGCGACTTTGTTGCAAATGGACAACGCGCGTCACAGAATAATTTCATTCTCGACGGCGTCGATAACAATACCAATCTGGTCGATTTTCTGAACGGCTCCAGTTATGTTGTGCGGCCTCCGCCAGATGCGCTGTCGGAATTCAGCCTGCAGACAAGCAACTTCAGTGCGGAGTTCGGGCACTCTGCCGGCGCAGTTTTGAGTGCAAGTATCAAATCCGGCACTAACCAGATCCATGGGAGCGCGTGGGAGTATGTTCGTAACACGAGCCTCGATGCGCAAAACTGGAACGCGCTAACGATTCCTCCCTATCATGAGAACCAATTCGGGGCCACGCTGGGCTTTCCTATTTTAAAGAACAAGCTCTTCTATTTTGGCGATATAGAGAACAATCGGATCGCCTATAGCAATCCGGGAACTTATAGCGTACCGACCGCGCTGATGAGGCAGGGGAATTTTTCCGAGTTACTCAATACAAATCTCAACGGTCAGAGCGTCCAGTTGTATCAGCCGAATTCGGGCGGAGGCGCAGCCAATAAGTTGTCGTGCGACGGGCAGAACAACGTCTTTTGCCAAAGTCAGATCGATCCGGTCGCGCAGGCAATCCTAAAGCTTTACCCGATGCCGAATGCGAACGGCGGAAAGACATTCAACAACTATATCGTCAACACTTCCACGCACAACAATACGATTCAATGGGACCAGCGTCTGGACTGGAATATCAGTTCAGGAGACCAAGCGTATGTGCGTTATAGTTATATGCACCAGATTGCTCAGAACGGCCTTCCGCTTGGCGATCCTCTCGACGGCAGTGCTTATGGCGGTCAGTACGATGTCAACCTCGCTCAGAATTTTGTTGGCAGCGAGACACACTTCTTCACGCCGACTCTTACCAACGAGTTTCGCTTCAGCTTTAACGCGGGCCGGTTCTCGTTTCTTCAACCGAATGCCAATACGAATTTAGCGCCGACCCTTGGCCTGGGGGGCATTCCATTCACTTCGAATGAAGGCGGCCTGCCTCTGGTCGCGGTTTATGGCCTCAGCAACTGGGGATCGCAGGGCACCTCGAATGAGTCTCAGAATGTTTACCAGATATTGGACAACGTATCGAAGACGCTGGGAAATCATTCTCTGAAAGTGGGCGTTTCGTTTCAGGCTATCCGGTCTTTCGACCGGTATGCGCCCTCCAACCTCGGAAACTACTATTTCACCGGACTGTATACCAGCGATCCTGCGGTAAGTTCGGCAACAGGTTCAGGCATTGCAGACTTTTTGGCCGATCAAATGAACACTGGTGCGATCTCTAGCGCACCGAACATCAACGATGCCCATTGGTACGACTCTGTTTATTTTCAAGATGACTGGAAGCTCAATGCGAAGCTGACTCTGAATCTGGGAGTCAGGTACGACTATTACGCGCCATTTAAAGAGAACTCCGGAAGCCAGGAGAATTTTCTGCCGAACTTCAACTCACTGGGAATTGGAACAGGCTCTGGAACGGTGATCTTTCCCAAAAAGATCGAGAATACGGTTAATCTCGGCAGCGTGTATCCGGGAATTCTGGCCAAGGATCATATCGGAATTCAATATGTCGGTAATGAGCGTTTGACGAGTGCTCAGTTAACCAACTTTGCTCCACGAATCGGTGTTGCCTATCAACTGGATCCGCAGACGGTGATTCGCGTCGGCTATGGCATCTTTTATGGAGGATTGGAGAGTAACGGCGGCACAAACCTCGGCGATAACTTTCCTTTCCGCGGCCAGATCAATATCAATCCAAAGTCCTGCTCGCTGGGCAACTGCCCGTCGAATGGAATCACCCTGGAGTCCGGTATGTCTGCTTATCTAGGGAACGGCATTTTAGACGCGGTCAATACGCCGGGTTTCCATGCTGTGGATAGCCAGATCAAGACGCCGTACACCATGAACTATAACCTGTCATTCCAACGTCAGGTGACCGCCAATCTTGCGGCGACTATCAGTTATGTGGGAAATGCTTCGCGCCATCTGGGTACTTATGCCGACCCCAATGCAGTTCGCGCGCTCTTCCCTGCAGGAACCAGCACGCAGCAGTACCAGCCATTCCCCGATCTCGGTGGAATCGGTACGATTCGCTATGGCGGCGTGAGTACCTACAACTCGCTGCAGGCAAAAGCAGAGAAACGCGTTTCACACGGCCTGAGCTTTCTTGCCACATACACCTGGGCACGGGCGATGGACGATACTGGCTCCGCCGGAGGTCTTTCCAGCGGAATCGGAGATCGCCAGCGGGCTCTTATTCCAGTCATCGATGAATTCACCAGTTCGGTCTACGACGTTCGCAATCGCTTCACATTGAATGGCAACTACCTTCTGCCATTTGGCAAGGGGCGTACGTGGTTGAACCATTCCGGATGGGTGGACGAAGTCGTGGGCGGATGGTCGTCGAGTTTGACTTGGGCCGCTCAGAGTGGCACACCTTTCACCGTCTATGCGGATAACACCGCAGCCGCCGGAGGAAGCGATACTCCGCGAGCGAACGTGGTGCGGAATCCGTTTTCGCCGGGAGGTTCTCCCGATCCCTCCAACCCTGCGCTTACATCGGCAGATTGCCCGACCACGGTGCGAAACCGTACGAACTGGTACAACCCGTGCGCCTTCGCCAACCCTCTACCGGGCAATACGATTACGGCACCCGTCACAGACGCCGCGACCGCGATCAAGTATCTAGGCGGAAAATCCAACCAGATTTATGGGCCTGGATACTACGGCGTCAATATGTCAATTTTCAAAAATTTCACGACGTGGCGTGAACAGTATCTGCAGTTCCGTGCAGATGGGTTCAACGTACTCAACCATCCAACATTCGGTAATCCATCCACCACCAACGACACCGCCAGCGCGGGCAATATCACTGGGCCGAAGACGTTTCAGAACAATACGCCGGACGCTCGTTTCTTCCAACTGTCGCTGAAATACGAATTCTAGACGACATGCGTCTGAAGACGACTCACGGAGCGAAGGGTGCTGCAGAGACAGCTCTCTTCGCTCTGTTTGCATGTATTCCAGACGTGTTGGCTTGCAAAGAATCTCGACGCGTCCTCACTGTGTTGCACTCTCTTAGAAAGGCTGTACTCCATGCATGGGTGTTTTAGAAGCAAGTCTCTCGTTTGGGTGTTCTGTGGCGTCTTTGCCCAAATAGCGCTTGGGCAATCGGGACCGGTTAGCCTATCGTCTCCCGACCAGCGGCTGGCGATGCGGTTCGCTACGGTAGAGAGCAAAGGGGCGAGCGGGGTTGACGGGAAACTCGTCTATTCCATCACGTTTCGGGGAAAGCCTTTGCTTGACGAGTCCGCGCTGGCTCTTGAGTTGGATGAGCAACCAGCGCTGGGAAGCGGGGTGCAGATCGTCGAGAGCACGCCTGGCAAAGGGAACGATGACTACGCGTTAGTCGCAGGCAAGGTCAGTCATGTTCACGATCAGTACAACAGCGTGTTGTTGCGCACTGTCGAAGGGAGTGGAGCGAAGCGCTCGCTGCTTATTGAGGCGCGGGCCTATAACGACGGAATCGCTTTTCGTTATGTCCTGCCTGAGCAGGACGCAATCAAGAAGTTTCGCCTGAAGCAGGAGGATACGGAGTTCCGTATCAGTACGGATGCGACGACATGGGCACTGGCGCTTCCAAACTATCGCAGCAGCTATGAAAGCGAGTACGTGAAGTTGCCGATTACGGCCTTCAGTAATCAGGGCGGAGTATCAAGCAACTTCCTGATCGGCATGCCCCTGCTCATGCACTCGCCGGGCGTGGCGTGGATGGCGCTCACCGAGGCAGACCTCGAAGGCAACGCCGGCATGTATGTTACGAATCCTTCTGGAAACTGGGCAGGGCATTGGTTCACTTCAAAACTCTCTCCGCGATTCGATGATCCAAATCTTGCCGTCACGGGAACGTTGCCACATCACACGGCATGGAGAGTTTTGCTGGTTGGGGATGAGCCTGGCGAATTGATGGAGTCCAATGTGATTTCGGATCTCAATTCGCCGAACCGGGTGCAGGATACGAGTTGGATTCATCCCGGAAAGGCTTCGTGGAACTGGTGGGCCGGAGATATCGGGCCGGATGGCACGGCTGCGTATACCACAAAGAATATGGAATACTACGTGGACTTCGCGGCACAGTCAGGCTTTCCTTATATGCTGCTGGACGCAGGTTGGGCCGATGGGCGTGACATCACGAAGCTGCGCGGCAACGTGGATGTGCCGGAGCTGGTTCGCTATGCCGCCCAGAAGCATGTGAAGGTGTGGATCTGGCTTTATTCCACTTCGGTGATGGAGCAGATGAAGGAGGCTTTCTCGCTTTATGAAAAGTGGGGGGTAGCTGGGGTGAAGATCGATTTCATCAATCGCGATGACCAGGACGGCATCAAGTTTTACTACGATGTTGCGCAGGAAGCCGCTGAGCACCACTTGATGGTCGACTTTCATGGCGCCAGCAAACCATGGGGGATTGAACGCACCTATCCGAACGTGCTCAGCTATGAAGCTGTGCTGGGGGCTGAGAACAGCAAGGTCGCCAGAAGAGATAGTCCCGTCGACCGCAGCGTATTTCCGTTTACGCGCATGGTAGCCGGGCCACTCGATTACACGCCTGGGGGCTTCAATAATGCCACCGAGAATGAATTCGTTGGGCGTGATAAGAGCCCGATGATCATGGGCACGAGGGCTCAGCAACTAGCACTCTACGTGGTCTTTCAAACTCCATTCCAAATGGTCTCCGACAGTCCCCAGGCGTACACGGATCAACCGGAGTTTCAGTTTATCCACGATGTTCCGGCCCAGTGGGACGCCATGCATGTGGTTGACGGCGAACCGGGCGAATTTGTCACCATCGCACGTCGGCAAGGCAATGAGTGGTATCTGGGCAGCATTACTAACTGGACGCCGCGTGAACTGCATGTTCCTTTGGATTTTCTCGGAACTGGCCGCTATATAGCCGAGGTCTATCAGGATGGGGCAGATGCGGCGACTTATCCCAAGCACGTCACGATCAGTCGACAGACAGTGCACAAAGGGGAACAGTTGACTCTACACCTTGCCTCGGGTGGAGGGTGCGCGATTCGATTTATCCCGGACAACAAAAAATAGATGCGCTTGGAGGTCCGGCATAGAGCAACATGCCGGGTCTAAGATGGCCCGGAATCCGAGATGTCGTCCAGGCGATCGGTGAAGAGTGGAAGGTTGCTGCGGAAGATAATATGGGGCGCGAGACGAATCATGGGAGAGATCTTCTTTTCTTCGTGCAGATATGCGATCAGGCTCTCGAAGGCGACCTTTCCCTGCGTGAAGGGGCGCTGATAGAGGGTCGCGAGGATCTTTCCCGTCTCGATCAGAGGAACCAGTTCCTGGAAGAGATCGGTGGTGACCACTTGGATTTTCCCAAGCAGGCCTTCTTCTTCGATGGCCTGGAGAACAGGCATACTGTTCGCCGTGCTGATGTAGAGGCCCTGCGGCTTCGTCTCTCCGCGCAGCAGAGTAATGGTTTGCCGATAGGCTTCTTTGGGGCGTTCGTGCGACTCGACTACCGGCAGAAGGCTGAGATGGGGAGCGAGCAGGGCAAGGGTAGCTGCGAAGCCGCGAAGTTTTTCAGCGTGATCGAGGGTTGTGAGTTCGCCGGTGATGGTGGCGACGGGGACCTTGCAAGTGAGTTTGTGCGACAGCAGCTCGGCGGCCAGGGCGCCGCTTGTATAGCCGTGCGCAGAGACCAGGCCGATACGCCCGCTAGCCGGCGCGTCGCTGGCTACACAGAGCATCGCGGCGCCTTGCACGGTGAGACTACGGATAATTGGATCGAGCTTCCTGGGATTTCCCGGAGTAAAAATGATGCCGTCACACTTATCCTTGAGCCGCGCCTCAAGCAATTCGGAGTCTCCCTGTCCCATCCGTGGATACTCGTGGAAGGTGACATTCACATGGATTCCAACGGTGGCTTCTGCCGCGGAGCGAATGCCCGCACGCAGAGGATCGAAGAAGTGAGAGATCTGCTTGGGAAGAACCACGGCGATCTCAATTCTGCGGTTCAGCTTCAGAGCTTGTGCTGCGAGATTCGGCTTGTAGCCGAGCTTTTCGGCCATCTGCAAAACACGGGCCTTGGTTTTCAGGCTGACGCCTGTTCGTTCGTGCAGTGCTCGGTCGACGGTGCCGATCGAGATTCCGAGAGCTTTGGCTATATCTTTGATGCCGGCGATTTGGGGATTGCTATTCATAGGATTCAAAGTTGTCGCAAGAAGCGTCAGCCCCATGTTACGGCGACTCCCTACCTGACGTACACCTCTTTTGCTTCGACTTCACATAGAAAGCATCAAGATGGTCGTGCCGATCATGCGGAGATGTGCCTGTGAGTCCAGAGGAGGAGAGAGTCTTGCGTAGCGGCCCGGCTCCTGTCACTCTTTTCAGTCCAAATGCAGACCCTGCTCACCCACCCACACTCTATCCATACCTTATGGTATACGGGCGAAGCGAAACGTTTGTTGGATGCACTTTTGACTTGGATGGGAATGGTCTCTGGAGCCATCGTGAAAGAGCGGATCGCCCCGATTGAGTTGTCTGGTCTGGCGCACACGCAGTCGATCCCGGCCGTGAGACACGTCCGACCGAGAGGCAATCTTCGTCGTGAGGATATCGCAATAGAACAGCATCGCTGGCCGCGGTTGAAATAACGCGGCGGAACGAAACAATGAACTGTTGGACGAGGAAATCTATGAAACTGGCAATTCGCAATTATTTTTCGTTTGTCACAGATGGACTGAGATGGAACCTGCAGTTCACGTTCTCATCGTGGGTAGTTTTGATGGTACTCATTCTTGTCGCAGCAGCCGGAGCCCAACCGAATATAGCTTCCATTCGTTTTGACACTCAGACACAGGTTTTCCGTATCGACGCCGCCGATATGTCGTATGTGCTGGGAATCAACGAAAGGAAAGAGGTGCAAACGCTCTATTGGGGAAGACGGATTAGCGCTAAAGATACTTTCGTGGCAGCCCGTCCTGATCCTGGCCTTTCGTCATTCGACTCCTCGATCAACACGACCCGGCAGGACTTCGCAGCATGGGGTGGCGGGCTTTACGTAGAGCCCGACCTGAAGGTCACTTTTCCGGATGGCAATCGTGATCTCGTGCTGCAATATATGTCGCACACGATTGCGGGCGATCGTCTGACCATTCTGCTCAAGGATGTGTCGAGAGACGTTTACGTGCAGTTGGAATATCAGGCCGATGCGAGCACAGGGATTCTCAAGCGCTCCGCGCAGGTACAGAACAGAACTTCTGCTCCGCTTGTCGTTGAGCAGATTGCTTCGGGTACATGGAATCTTCCGCGAGGCAACGATTATCGTCTGCGCTATCTTACGGGCCGATGGGCAGGGGAGTGGAACTTGCACGAGCAACTCATCCAGCCAGGAAAAACAATTCTTGAGAGCCGGCGGGGATCGACCGGCGATCAGAATAACCCTTGGTTCGCGATTGACCAGAATGGCTCGAACGATGAGGAGCGAGGCGATGTATGGTTTGGCGCACTGGGGTGGAGTGGCTCCTGGCAAATCAGTATCGAGCAGGATGAGGCGCAACAGGTCCGTGTAACCGGCGGCCCCAACAGCTTTGACTTCGGCTATCGATTGGCTCCGGGTGAGCATCTTGAATCGCCCGATTTTTACGGAGGATATTCGCCTGACGGCATTGGAGGGGCTTCCAGGTTATTGCATCGTTTTGAGCTGTCCAGTATCGTTCCCCACGCGCCAAACGCGAAGCTGCGGCCAGTTCTCTATAACTCATGGGAAGCTACCGAGTTTAAGGTCGATGAGGCCGGGCAAGAGGCTCTTGCGGAGAAGGCCGCGAGCATTGGAGTCGAGCGCTTCGTGGTTGATGATGGGTGGTTTGGTCAACGGGCAAGCGATCGCGCCGGTCTTGGCGACTGGTATGTCAACCCGGTCAAGTTTCCGCATGGCCTGAAGCCCCTGATCGACAGGGTGCACTCTCTTGGCATGGACTTCGGCCTGTGGGTTGAGCCCGAGATGGTCAATCCAGACAGCGATCTGTATCGCAAGCATCCGGAATGGGTACTTCATTTCACTGGCCGGCCGCGAAGCGAGGGACGCAATCAGCTCATGCTCAATCTCGCCCGGCCCGATGTACGCGCATATGTTTTCCAGGCTCTGGACAAGTTACTCGATGAAAATGATATTGCCTTTCTCAAGTGGGACTATAATCGCAACTGGTCTGAGCCAGGCTGGCCTGCGGTGGCTCCCGAGGACCAAAAGAAGGTCTATGTCGACTATATCCGGAATCTCTATTCGATTATCGCCGAACTGCGCACGAAGCATCCCGGCGTGGAGATTGAGAGTTGTTCGGGTGGCGGCAGCCGGGTCGATCTCGGCATCATGCGCTACACAGATGAGGTGTGGCCTTCGGACAATACCGATGCATTTGATCGTCTTCTCATTCAGGACGGCTTCACCTATGCTTATGCTCCAGGGGTGATGATGGCCTGGGTTACCGATTCGCCGACATGGGTCAATCAGCGCAGCCTTTCGCTCGAATACCGTTTTCTCTCATCCATGCAGGGATCGCTCGGTATCGGGGCAAACCTGAACAATTGGAAGTCCGATGATTTTGCAACCGCCCAGAAATTGGTGGCGCAGTACAAACAGATTCGCCAGATTGTTCAACGCGGTTCGCTCTATCGTTTGATCTCTCCGCAGAAGGGAAGCGAATATTCTGTGACGGAATCCGTCTCGGACGATCGCGATAATGCGGTTGTGTTTGCATTTCTTCACTCAAGCCAGATGCTCTACCCCTTTCCCCGCATTTTTCTTCGAGGATTAAAGCCGGAAACGATGTACCGGATGAAGGTGCTGGATGGAAAGCTCTCGCCTGATACTCCTGCCGTCGCGACCGGATCTTTCTGGATGCAACACGGCCTTGACGTTGAGTTGCGTGGTGATTTTCAGGCCGCAGCGTTTACTTTAGAGAAAACACGCCCCTGAATGTTCCTGTTCATGAGGGACGCTTTTCCTTGTAGA
>JAATGG010000238.1 GCA_015654835.1 Terriglobales bacterium | reverse complement strand
GTTTAACGATGATCTCCTTTGGGACTCCCTAGCTGCCAAACAGAAGGCTTTGCCAATGCTTGTGCAGGAAACAGGCGTAATGACAGAGACGAATGCGGACGGGCGTCCACGCCGCAGTGCTACGACGGAGGCTGCGCTTTTCGAAAGAAAGATTGGGCTGGCCTTGAGTACCGGTGCCGGGGCTATCGAGTGGCTGTGGAATATCAACGCAATTATGCTGTCGCAGCAGGAAGTTACCATCGGAGCGATTCGCACGGATGGCACCGATAAGCCTGAAGCCGATGTGCTCAGGGCGTACGCGCAGTTTGCGAAAGATATTCAGGCTCATCTCAGCGATCCGGAGCCCGAGGTCGTGTCGATTCTTACTTCCCAGGCAGAGCAGTTCTCCGTACTCGGATCGGTGGCAATAGACGCGCAGCATCGCGCGGTTCGTGCACTGAGTTATCAGTGTCACATGAGCGCACGAATGGTTGCTGAGAATCAAGCAGCCGATATCGCAGGCAGTACTTTAACAATTTTGCCGTCACCTCAAATGCTGCAGGATTCGACATGGCGCGAACTGATCAGTTATGTCAAAGACGGTGGAAATATACTAATCACAGGTCCTGCTGATCGCGATGAGCACTGGGATCTGCGCAACCGTCTTGAGCAACTGGGCATTACGGCAACAACCTCAACTCTGACTTATAAAAGCATCAATATTCAGGTCGGAACAGAGAAGATCGACGCATCGTTTTCAGCCGCTGCACAACGTGCGCTGGAGGTACTTACATTGCCCGGTGGGCGGTCGTACCTGGAGACGGAACACGGTAAAGGTCATATCTTCATTGTAAGTGCTCCTATAGAATTGGCCGAGTCTTCAGACGCAACTGCGATGGTTTACAAGCATGTGCTCAATCGGCTCGGCATCGATCCGCCGTTCGAGTCAGCCAATCTACCTTCGTCTGTGCTTGTGAGACAGCGCGTATTCAACGATTCCGTACTCTATCTGTTTGCCTCTGAGTCTTCGAGCGCTCAGGATCTCGATATCCGCGACAAGGTTACAGAAACTCGCATCAGACTTCAGATTCCTGCACAGCGAACGGAGTTGGTTCTTTTGAGTCGTGGAACGGGCAAGGTGATAGTCAAATACAGCAGCCCGGAATGGCCGGAAGAATAGGGGACAGTTGAGCCTGCCTTCTGGTGGAGTTAGTGGCCTTCTCATAATGGAGCTACTGTAACAAACTACCCACGACAATGGGCGTGGTAAGACACTGTCTTCCATTCGCTCATCACCGACAACGTTACAGCGGTCACAATAGGCGAAGGGGGGCGCGAGACGCGGCTGTCGGATATATGTCGGTCATTTGTAAATGGAACCAAGGAATTGAGTGAGAAGAAGAGAGGCGGATGGTATTAATGATTGAAGAGAAGGTACAGCGCTCCATTGCGAAGGAGGAGGGGAGTGTATGTCGCAGAACATTCGGCTATTTCATAGCGGTAACATTGCTGATGGTGTGGATCGGGCCTGTGTGGGCGCAGTCGTCAGGACGGGGGAGGAGAACCCCGCAGGTACCCGGAAGCATACGGATGGCTGTGCCTGCAGGAGTGATGGAAGTGGATATGGTCGGAGATAACATCATTCGGGTCGATGTGAAACCGGAGGGCAAGACGAGTCCTCGTACTCCGGTAATCGATCCGAATCTAAACATGGCGGTGGGCTCCGGCACGGCCGTGAGTGAGAGTGGGGACTCGATCGTCATGCGATCTGGAGAGATGAGTGTGTCAGTTATCCGCTCATCTCCGATGACAATCTCGGTATTCGATGGTGGTGGCAGAAAGCTGCTTGAACAGAGCGATCCGTTTGGTGATGCTTCGTCACACAGCGGGCATTTTATTCATCGGGTTGGCGAGAATCTGTACGGGATGGCAGGTCTAAACATACGGGACAACGGTAGCAGTCTATTACGAAATAATGGGTCGCTCGTGTCGGCTGGGTCGCAGGGAGAATCCGGCGGTCCATGGTTCTTCACGACGAGCTATGGTGTGTTGATCGATTCGGAAGACGGTGCATTCGATACGAGAGACAACATGGTGCAGTTTAGTCGTAATTCGCGAGATGACCTCGAATATTTTGTGATTGTCGGCCACCCCCTTAAAGTGTTCTCAGGTCTGGCTACCATAACTGGAAGGCCGCCGCTCCCACCCAAATGGAGCTTAGGCTTCATCAATAGCCAGTGGGGAACGACCGAAGCGGAGATAAAGAAGATAGCCGCGACCTATCGGGTAAAGCAGATACCGCTGGACGTTTTTATATTCGATTTTGACTGGAAGGCTTGGGGCGAGGATAACTACGGAGAATGGAGGTGGAACAGCACTTCGACTTCGGAAAGCTATAGCGCCGATAAGTTTCCCAATGGTATAAATGGCAAGCTAGCCAAAGATATGAATGCGGAAAGTATTAGACTGGCAGGTATTCTGAAGCCCCGTATTCTTGTGTACAAAAAAGGTAGCACCACCGATATGCATGAAGCGGCAGCTTACGCGGAGGCGCATAATCTCTGGTATCCTGGCGAACCCAGGATGATGGACTATGTTACGCATCGGGAAGCACGCGATCTTGATTTCTCAAAAGCGGAGACGCGGTCCTGGTATTGGAAACATCTCGAGCCTTCATTCGACGCGGGGATAGTCGGATGGTGGAACGATGAGGCCGATAACACCGGCACGGTGAATGACGGCATATTCAATTTCAATAGTTTTCAGTTTCTAAACATGGGACGAGCTCTCTATGAGGGCCAGCGAGAGCACTCCGATCTTCGTGTCTGGTCGCTTAATCGGAACTACTATATGGGCGCTCAGCGCTATGGCTATGCCGAATGGTCTGGCGATATTCAGACTGGATTTGAGAGCATGGAGCGTCAGCGTGCGCGAATGCTTGCGACGATCAATATGGGCGAACCGCACTGGAGTATGGATACGGGTGGATTCTTCGGGCATCCGACAGCCGAGAATTATGCTCGCTGGGTAGAGTTTGCGACGTTTGTTCCGATAGATCGCGTACACGGGGGATTGGAGGAGAAGCGGCAACCTTGGGTGTACGGTCCGATGGCGGAAGCTGCTGCTGTCCAAGCTATCCGCCTAAGGTATACGCTCTTGCCTTATATCTATTCCTATGAACGAGAGGCGAATGATACCGGCGTTGGACTCGTACGGCCGCTATTCTGGGTGTTTCCAGATGATTCAAAGTTGGCGAATGAAATTTCTTCCTGGATGTTTGGTGATGCTCTACTTGTTTCTCCTGTGGTCGTATCTGGGGAAACGGAACACTTGGTCTACCTTCCCGCCGGTACTTGGTATGACTATTTTAGGGGCACACGGATCGAAGGTGAACAGACGATCAACTACAAAGTCGATGCTAAGACCTGGCAGGATATCCCGGTATTTGTCCGCGCCGGATCTATTCTTGCATCCCAGCCTCAGCAGAACTATGTGGATGAGAAGCCTGCCACAGAAGTGACCCTTGATGTTTTTCCGGATGTACATTCTATTCAGTTCGTCTATTACGACGATGATGGAGAGACCTATGCGTATGAGAAAGGGAAGGACTATCGCCAGACTATCAAGGCCCAGAGGAATGCCCTCGGTATCCAGCTACAGATCGGGAAGGCCGAAGGGACGTTTCATTCAGCGTTGCAGTCTTACTTTGTAAAAGTTCACGGCATTGCTGCAAAAACTGCTGTGATGGATGGCAAGGATCTTGTCATAATGCACGACACGACTTTGAAAGCCGAGCAATGGACAACGGGCCGGGACCGATTTGGTGTGTATACAGCCATTCGCATTCCGGCAGATCGTGCATCGGATATTGCGATTCGGTGAAGAGTGTGGCGGGTCTATCTACACCGAGTTTCCTGGAAGAGCACTGGCCAGCTTCGAAGCAGGCGTAGGGCCCGCGCTGGCTGCAACTGTTGTCGAGAGAAGAGACTTGCGCGGTGATTGAACTACTGAAGGGAACCAAGGTTTGCACCGTCGCAGGAGCTATAGATATGCGCAGCACTCCGTGTCGTTGCCACAATTACCGCCGTGTCGAGTATGACTCTCACTTGATCATAGTATCGTGGGCAATATTGCTTTTGTAGTTCATCGGATGGTCGCTTGCGAGCATTCACGGAAAACTCTGTCTCGACAGGAACCGCAAATGGCATCCGAATGAGTGTCGTGAGAGCCCTATGCCTTGACTATCTACAATCATCTAGTGTAGATAATCATGGTATGGGGAAACCAAGCGATCTGGTTCAGGGAACCCTGGATCTTCTCATCCTTAAAACGCTTTCGCTCGAAGCCAAGCACGGCTGGGCTATCGCGAAGCGTATTCAGCAAGTGTCCGGCGAGGTGTTGCAAGTGCAGCAGGGCTCGCTCTACCCAGCGCTGCACCGGCTGGAGCAGCAAGGCTGGATCAAAGCGAAATGGATGGAAAGCGAGACAGGCCGCCAAGCCAAGTTCTATTCGCTCACCGCCGCCGGGCGCGGACAACTCGAAACGGAAACCGCTAATTGGAACCGCCTGTCGGCGGCCATCGATCTGATTGTGAGTCAGGTCTGAGAGACAGCGGAGCCGGAAGGCTCAGAAAGCGGGACAGGTGAAAACGATGCGGTGGACAGCGGAATTGGCAATGCGGATGCAAACGCTCTTTCAACGCAAAAAAGCTGCGGCGCGACTGGATGATGAGCTTGACTTCCATCTTGAGCAGCAGATTGCCGAAAACCGGGCCACCGGCATGAGCGCTGAGGAAGCGCGTTTTGCGGCTCTGTGCAGCTTCGGTAATCCGGCGCTGCTGCGCGAAAAGACGCGGCAAACGTGGAATTGGAACTGGCTGGAGCAGATCGGGCGGGAGGTGCGTTACGGCTTCCGCACCCTGGGCCGCACGCCTGGTTTTGCCGCGCTTGCAATTCTGGTGATAGCTCTTGGCATCGGCGCCAACGTGGCGCTGTTCACCGTGGTGCGCTCGGTGCTGCTGAAGCCGCTGCCGTTCAAAGACCCTGACCGGCTTGTGATGCTCTATGAGCATGGCATTCCCGACAACAGCGACGAACACGCCTACAACGTCGTTGCCGGGGGAGTCTATTCAGAGTGGAAGAAGCAGAACCATACCTTTAGCGACCTGGCGCTTATGCAGGAAGACAGCGACTCAAGCCTTTCCGGCTCAGGTGGGCAGTTGCCGGAGAATTTGAAAGGCGCGGAGTGCACGTGGAATCTGCTGACCACGCTGGGCGTGCGGCCGGTTCTGGGCCGCGACTTTACCGCCGCCGACGATAGCCGTTCGGCAAACGGCACCGTCTTGTTGAGTTGGAGCTTGTGGAAGCGGCGCTTCGGAACGTGGCGAACCTGCTGGTGGCTCGTGGTGTAGCGCGGCGCAAGGAAGTGGCCATCCGCGCGGCCATGGGCGGCGGGAAGCTGCGTCTGCTTCGCGAGCGGTTGATGGAGAGCTTTCTGCTGTCGTCGGCGGGAGGCGCGGCGGGGCTGCTGCTGGCCTATGGAGCGGTGCAATGGCTCGTGCATCTGCGTGAGGGGATGAGCCGCGTAGATGCAATTCATATCGACGGCGCGGTGGCGGCGTTCACCGTGGGGCTGATCCTGCTCTGTGCGCTCTTTGCCGGGCTGGTTGCCTCGCTGAGCACCAACGACAAGCAGCTATTGACCGCGCTGCAAGACTCGGCCCGCGGTTCGAGCGCAGGGCACGCGCACACGCGGCTGCGCAAGTCTTTGCTGGCCGCGGAGGTGGGTTTGACCGTGGTGCTGCTGGTGGCGGCGGGCCTGCTGCTGAAGAGCTATGAACGGCTGCGCTCAGTCAATATGGGCTGCATGACGCAAAACGTGCTTACCATGCGGATCGGACTTCCCGAAGCGCGCTACAAAACTCCGGGGCCCGGACCAGCCAATTTCCTCGATACGCTGCTGGAACGGGTGCGCGCGCTGCCGGGCGTGGAGGCTGCCGGTTTTGTAGAGGCCGTGCCGGGGCAGGGCTATTGGGAAGACTCAAGCTTCAACATCGTGGAACATCCGCCGCTGCCGCAGGGGAAGGGTTTTTTCGCCATCAACCGCTGGGCCGACCCGAAGTACTTTGCGGCAATGGGCATTCCTCTCCTGCGCGGGCGGAGCTTTGATCCTAGCCTGCGGCTCGACAAGGCAAACGAGATTGTCATCAGCGACTCCTTTGCCAAACAATACTTCCCCGGCGAGGAACCGCTTGGCAAGCATCTCCACACCAACAACAAGGACTACACCATCGTGGGCATCGTGGGCGATACGCGCTACGTGATCGGCGCCGAGCCCTTGCCCATCAAATACTTCTCACTGGCATCGGGAGAACAGAGTAGTGGCACGCTGGTGATCCGTTCCAGCCGTGATGTGGAGGCACTGGCCATGCCGGTGCAGCGCGCGGTGTCGGAACTGGATCACGATCTGCCGGTCTCCGACGTGCTGACCATGGACCAGTTGCTGGGCAAGTCCACGTTGGATGAGAGCTTCAATGCCACGCTGCTGGTGGGCTTCGCCGCATTGTCGTTACTGCTGGCCGCGGTGGGAATGTTCGGGGTGCTCTCCTACATCGTGGCGCAGCGGACGGGCGAGATCGGCATTCGCATCGCCCTGGGAGCGCAGAGGGACCAGTTGCTGGGCACAGTGTTGCTGGATGGACTGCGGCCGGCGCTCTTAGGCCTGGTCTTGGGGCTGGCAGGCAGCGTGGCGGTGGTGCGTCTGATCCGCTCCATGCTCTATGAGACGCAGCCGCTCGATCCAGCGGTCTTTGTCGGAGTGGCGGTTACGCTGCTGCTGGTGGCGGCTACAGCTTGCCTGATTCCCGCATGGCGCGCCTCGCGGCTGGACCCCATGCAAGCGTTGCGCACCGAATAAGCGAAAGAGAGGGACATCATATGATGTTCGGGAGTGAGGAAGCCCTGCGCGCTCAAGGATAATGACGGAATGGAAGATTTTGGGTCTTCTCACATGCGCCCTGCCGACGAACTTCTGTTATTTCTGCGGAAGCCGGAAAACCGACATTACATGACCAGGTTTTCGCGGCATTCATATGAGGAGAAAAATATCGTTAGCGATCACCAAACCCGAAAGGGCGGCGTGTTCATCGTGACGTCTGGCCGCCTGCGCGTCTATCTATCCTACGAAGGCCACGAGTTCACGCTGCTTTTTCTCAACCCCGGGGACGTGTTCAGTATGCATTCGCAGGCTATTGTCGAAGCGAAACAGCGAAGCGAGATTTTATTGGCCGATCTCGACAGCTTTGCGGAAATTCTCCTGCATTTTCCGCATTTGTCCCTCACGGCGATTTCGACCCTGGGAAGAATGCTGAGCAACTCAACTCACATCATTGAAGATCTGGTATTCCGGGATGTCAAGAGTCGGCTTATACGGTTCCTGATCGAGTTGACGGAAGAAAAAGGGCAAGCTAGCCCGACTGGGATCGAAGTGCCGTTTGAACTGAACACCGAGGAGGTAGCAATGTTAATTGGGTCTACACGGCAATCGACCTCTTCCATGCTCAATGCGTTGATCAAGGGGGGGTATGTCGTGAAACTCAACCGAAAGCTCATCCTGATCAAGGACGTACAGGATCTACGCCGGCTTCGCGACGAACCGCCTTTGCGCCGAACAATCGAATAACGCAGCGCCTATATTTCCCTTCGGAAGTGAATTCTTAGGTGCCGGTGCAACTGGGCCGTGTCTGCCCTGAGGATGCGCCGCAGTCCGGTGACCCGACAAGGTACTCGCGCAAGCCGTTGATGAAAAAATACTTTCCGTGCTTGGTCTTCCTCGTTGGCGCCTCTGCTCCTGTTCCATCCTTCCCGGTGACGGGTAACCTCCGGCGTTCCCAAAAATAAAGTGCCATTGGTGTCGGCTGCCTGACATCCAGCGAAATCTCCCTGACCTAGAGTAGTCAATTGGCTGCACTATCTCTCGGCGTATGGGAAGTTATGAACTGGTCTCCACTGCTCGCTATAGCCGGCGCTTTCCTCTTGATCATTGGAGAAGTGCTGGCGCTATTGAATGTCCGCAATGTTCTCCGCGCACTGCTTTATGCAAGCGTTGCCGAGTTCGGCTATGCGGCAATGGGAATGGGCCTCCAGAGCGCGGTCGGGGAAACGGGTGCTCTGATGCATCTGGAGTACCAACTCGTCATGCGGGGTTTGGTGTTCTTGACTCTCTTCATGCTGGCGCGAAGGGCGGGTTCCTGGCGACTGGACAAGCTCGCTGGCGTCTGGCAGCGCGAACCGATGCTCGCGCTTTTATTCGGCTTCGGCCTCTTTTCCGTCATGGGCTTGTCTCCATTCAAAGGTTCCCTGAGCAAGTTTCTGGTGCTTTATGCAGCGGTGGAACAGGGCCATTGGCTTCTGGCATCGGCCGGAACCCTGGCGAGCATTATCGGTGCTGGCTATAACGTCTACATCATTCAACGTATCTGTTTTGAACGAACCCCGGCGTGGGCTGGCCAGCGAGCCAGAATCAAGATCTCTGCCGGAACACTTGCGGCATTTGGCCTGACGGGCCTGACAATCCTGATGAGCGTATTCCCGCAGCCTTTCCTGGCAGGGGCTGAGCGCCTCGCCAGCCGGCTGCCAGGACCGGTTCCGATCTATGAGGCACCCTGGTCTTTTCTTGTTCTCCTGCCCTACATCGGTGGGTTCATTATCTTTGGCTTGGGTTGCCTCCACGCCAGGACGAGAGATTTTGCAGCAGTTCTATTGGCGGGCACAACCCTCACGCTCGTATGGCGCCAGGCCGGACTCGACCGCCTTTCATGGCTGGAAGCTGTCGTCTTTTCTGTTATCTGCTTTGCAGTCGTACTGTATTCGGTTTCGTACATGGCGGGCAAAGTGCATGCCAACCGTTACTATTTCCTGCTTTTTCTACTGTTCGGATCGCTGATCGGTGTGGCGACCGAACATCAATTCGGGAACTTTTACGTTTTCTGGGAACTGATGACATGGACCTCCTATCTTCTCGTCATCCATGACCAGACGAAAGACGCGTTGCGAGCCGGGATGAAGTACTTCCTCATCTGCAGTTCCGGCGCGTATGTGATGCATCTTGGCATTCTGCTGCTGCACGCACGGTTGCACACATTCGATATGGCGAGCATCGCGAGAGGCGTGGGGCAACTGACTCCCGGAAATACTGCGGCTATCCTCGCCCTGTTTATGGTAGGTTTTGCCGCGAAGGCAGCCATATTTCCGTTCCATAGCTGGCTCCCGGATGCGCACCCTGTGGCTCCGTCTTCTATTTCGGCGCCAATGTCGGGGATTCTGACGAAAGCCGGAATCTTCGGATTGTTGAAGATCTTGTTTGTGATCTTCAGCGCGTCGGCGCTCGTCCGTTGGTCCTTTGCAGGATGGAGCAATTCGCTCGGCTTCGTGCTGAGCACGCTCGGCGCAATCACGCTTCTGCTGGGCGAGGTGATGGCCCTGCGGCAAACACAGTTGAAGCGCATGCTGGCCTATTCGACGCTCGCACAGGTCGGCGAAATCGCGGTCGTACTCGGTCTGGGAACCTACCTGAGCATTTCGGGCTCGCTCTTTCATGTCCTGAATCATGCGGTGATGAAAAGCCTCCTGTTTCTCGCCGCAGGTTCGATGATCTTTCGGCTTAACCGGCACACCATCGCGGAGATGAAGGGTGTGGGCCGCGTGATGCCCTTCACCGCTGTATGCTTTAGCATCGGAGCGCTCTCGGTAGCCGGACTCCCGCCGTTCGGCGGATTCTTTAGTAAGTTTCTGATGGTGTATGCCTGCGTCCAGTCAGGCCATATCTTTCTGGCAATGCTGCTCCTATTGGGTGGAATCATCGCCGCCGTTTACTACACAAGGGTGATTCGCACTCTCTTCTTTGAAAAATATCAAGGGCCGCCAGTGAGCGAAGCTCCGGTTTCGATGCAAGCGGCTGTCATGGGGCTTACCGCCCTGGTACTGCTGGGCGGAGTCTTTCCAAATTACGGGATCGGACTGGTGCGACCGATCGCCGACATGGCTGCCGTGCGGGGAGGCTTAGCCATCGTCCCCATTCCTTCTCTGCAAATGCTATGGCCGGCATCGGCGATCATAGCGGCAGTGGGAGCGCTCATTGCCTATGCCGTTGGGAAACGCTCCCCGCGCGCCGCTGGAATGATTGCAGTTGGCTCCATGGCCATGGCGCTCGCGGCAGTTCTCCTGCGCCAAGAAAGATTCGATCTCCTGTCATTCTGGTTCGCAGTGTTGATTGCGGCTGTGGGTGGGCTCAATCTTCTCTATTCGATCGGGTACTTACGACATTCGCACGCACATAGCCGCTATTACTTTCTTTTTGTTTCCATGATCGGCGGATTGCTGGGAGTCGCGGCCAGCAAAGATCTGTTCAACTTCTTTGCCTTCTGGGAAATCATGAGCAGTTGGACGCTCTACTTCCTGATCCTGCATGAGGAGACACCGGATGCAGCTCGCGAAGGCACGAAGTATTTCGTGTTCAATGTGGCGGGCGCCAGCCTGATGTTTCTGGGCATCGTGATTCTAAGTGTGCAGTCCAGAAGCTTTTCTTTCCAGGCAGTAATGGAACAAGTGCGGAGCATGCCCACAGGCTGGCTTGTGCTTTCGATGTCTGCAATTGTGGCCGGGCTCTTGATGAAGACGGCCATGCTTCCGCTCCGCATCGATATTCAGATGCATCCCTCCACCGCACCCACACCCGTGAGCGGATATATCTCCGCAGTGCTGCTCAAGAGCGGAGTCTTAGGAGTGCTGAAGTTCTCGGCGCTGCTGGGCGGGTCTCTACTTCTTTACAGACTGGGAAGAATTGCTTCCCTGGACGCGCTTCAGTACATCGTCGCAACGATTGCCGCGGTCACTATGTTGTACGCGGGCGCGATGGCCGTGATTCAGAACGGCATAAAACGGTTGCTGATTTACAGCACCGTAAGCCAGCTTGGCTACATGTTGCTCGGTATCTCATTGGGCTCAGCTCTCGGCGTTGCCGGCGGATTGATGCACCTGGTAAATCACATGCTGCTGAAAGATACCCTTTTCCTCTGCGCCGGTTCGATCCTTGCACAAGGCCATGTGCATTCTCTTGATCAACTGGGCGGACTGGCAAAACGAATGCCAATCACGTTCGCCCTATTCCTCGGCTCTGGCCTATCTCTGTCGGGCGTTCCGCCATTCAATGGTTTCTCGTCGAAATGGCTTATCTATGAAGCTGCGCTCGTCTCGGGCCATTATTGGATGGCGTTGGCGGCATTCGTCTCCAGCCTGTTTACCCTGGCAGCGATTCTGAAGTTCGCTCATGCCGCCTTCATGGGGCCGGCGTCCGCCGTAACTGAGCAGATGACAGACCCGCCGGCGTCTATGCTCACACCGATGTTCGTGCTCAGTTTTGCAAGCTTGGCCATCAGCATTTTTCCAGGAATTCTTCTAGTGCCAATATCTCAAGTTCAGCGTTCGCTCGGGCTGCCCGCGGTAGAGGCCACCTGGACAGGCGCCCTGCCTGGACCCAATCAGTGGAATCCTGCGACACTCTTCATCTTGCTTGCGGTTCTCGCGGCTGCCGGATGGTTGTACAGCAGATCCGTCAGCCGCAAAGTTGTCAGAACTCACTTGTACCTCTGCGGCGCAGTGGATTTGAAACCGGAGGAAATGCGGGTGAATGCTTCGAATCTTTATGAGTCCCCCGATCGGCTCTTCCGGCACGGTGTAGTGACGAGCAGCGAAGAGAGCGTAGAACATGCCTGAGACACTAAAGCTCATTTTTCAAGTGCTTGTCTTTCCCGGCGGGTTGTTTGCCCTCTGCCTCGGCCTATGCCTAAAGGGATTCGAGCGAAGGATCCGGGCGCGCCTGCAGCGGCGTGTTGGTCCGCCGCTGCTGCAACCATTCTTCGACTTGGCGAAACTGGCAAGAAAAGACACGACCATTCCCGAGGGTGCGCCTGCCTGCCTTTTCAGCGCTTTGCCGTTCGCAGGAGTCTGCAGCATGGCTATTGCCGCGGCAATGATTCCGATCACGGGTGTCCACCTTGCCCCCGCCGGGTTGGGCGACATTCTAGTGCTCTTCTACCTGCTGGCGATTCCCGCGATCGTGCTGATGCTTGCAGGATCGGCTTCCGGCTCCCCTTTCAGTGCCATTGCCTTCTCACGCGAGTTGTCCATCATGATGGCTTATGAGGGGCCGATCCTGCTGGTGATACTGACTATTGCTATTCGGGTGGGAGTATCGCAAGGCGGGTGGATCGCACTATCGCTGAACGACATCATTGCATACCAGCAACGGTACGGAGCTTTCCTCTTCGACCCTGTGATGTGGCCGGCGTTGCTAGCCTTCCTCGTTTTCTTCCCCGCCAATCTCGGTGTCGCTCCCTTCGACATACCGGAGGCGGAGTCCGAAGTCCTGGATGGCCCGCTGCTGGAGTATTCGGGCCCGCTATTGGGACTCTTCAAGATGATGTCTGCCATGAAAGCCGGTGTTGTCATCGGCCTGGGCATTGCGCTGTTCTACCCTAACGCCCCTGGCGGTGCTTTGGGATTGATGTGTTTCGTGCTGAAGTGCTTCGTCGTGTCGTCTCTGGGAGTTGCCGTTCTGAGAACTTCCATGGGACGCATGCGTATCGACCAGGCGTTTCGATTCCTTGTGATATGGCCGGGGATTCTCGGTCTTGTCAGTCTAGTTGTCGTGCTTTGGCGCTACTGAGGATAATGCGATGAGTTCTCTTTCCCGATTTGCCGGCAAATCTCCCTGGCTCTACCGGATTAATGCCGGGTCATGCAACGGCTGCGATGTGGAGTTAGCCACGACCGCTATCATTCCCCGTTACGATGTCGAACGCCTCGGCTGCCAATACTGTGCGAGCCCCAAGCACGCGGACATCGTTCTGATCACCGGCCCTTTAACGACTCGCGTGAAAGACAAGGTGCTGAGTTTGTACGACGAAATACCCAATCCGAAGGTCACGGTGGCCATTGGCATCTGTCCGATCTCTGGCGGGGTATTTCGGGAGAGCTACACCATGAGCCGCCCGGTAGATGAATACATCCCGGTCGATGTCAATGTGCCGGGATGCCCACCGCGGCCGCAAGCCATTATCGAGGGCATTGCAAAAGCAATCAAAATTCTGGAATCTCGGAGCTAACGCCGTGTGGCAGCTTGTCTTACTCAAGAATCTACTGAAAGGTCCGGCGACGGAAGCATTTCCGTTTGGCGAGGCGACGACACCTGCAGCATATCGGGGCCGAGTCGCATTCGATCCGTCGGCATGCACTGCTTGCCGTACCTGCCAGTACGTTTGTGCCGCCGGCGCTATTCACTTTGAAGAGCGACCGGACGGCCTCCGGTTCACGCTTTGGCACAACAGTTGCGTCTTTTGCGGGATGTGTCAGCACTACTGTGTCGCCAAAGCGATTCACCTTACCACCGACTGGCATCTTTCGCATGAACAAGCCAGGAAATACGAAATGGTTGAAGAGGGCTGGGTCCCCTTTCGGCCCTGCCTTCAATGCGGCGAATTGATGCTGCCGGCAACGCCGCCGCTCATGCGGTTGGCCTACCGCGGAGACAGCAAGGAAATCGAAGCGTTGCGTCACCTATGCCCGAAATGCCGCCAGACAAGAGCAGCAGGGAGGAATTCATGAAAGAGTTACAGGCATTGCTGCAAAGAGAACTCGACGAACGAGTCGGAGAGCAGAACATCTCTCTCGAATGCCGTACTAACCGCAAAGGCGTAACTACGGCCTGGTGCCGTCTGAAACGCATTGAGGATCTTCTTCCCTGCGCTCAGATGGTGAAGGCTCTTTCCGGGCGGCTTAGCACCATCACAGCCAGTTCTCGGGAGCATGCGCGCGAAAGCGGAACGCATGAGCTGGCTTACCACTTCGACCTGGACGGAGATACGTTGACCGTCTCCCTGCTGCTGCCACTCGGAGCCGAGGTAGATTCGCTTACTCCGCTATTTCGCAACGCGGATTGGAATGAACGCGAGTTTATGGAGTTGTACGACATAAAGATACGGGGTTGCCTGAATCCAAAGCGCCTGTTCCTGGATGAATCAATTGCGCCGGGTGTGCTGGATAGATTGATTCCATTTTCGGCTCTCGTCAATGCGGCCAGCACCAAGACATTGTGGGAACGCATCCTCGCCAACCGTGAGGAAGGACAATGACTACCACTTACAAGCTTCCGGTTGGACCACTGCACGTTGCGCTTGAAGAACCCATGTATTTCAAGATCGATGTGCAGGGCGAAACCATCGCGGGGCTGGACATCACCGCAGGACACGTTCACCGCGGCATCGAGTATCTAACGATGAATCGCAACTTTATCCAGAACATCACGCTGCTCGAGCGTGTCTGCTCGTTGTGCTCGAATAGCCATCCAACGACGTTTTGCATGGCCCTTGAGCAGATCGCCGGAATCGACATTCCCCCCCGAGCCGAATTCCTGCGGGTCATCGCCGATGAGACAAAGAGAGTTTCATCGAACCTGTTTAACGTTGCCATTCTTGCGCACATTGTCGGTTTCGACACCTTGTTCATGCATGTGATGGAAACGCGCGAAATCATGCAGGATGTCAAAGAAACGATCTTTGGTAATCGGATGGATCTGGCGGCGAACTGTATAGGTGGAGTCCGGTTTGACCTGGACACCGAAAGGAAGTCCTATCTCGGCGCGCAGATTGACCGGGTGATCCCTCTCGTCGGCAAGATTCACAAACTTTATCTGACAGACCGCACGATCCTTTCGCGCGCCCGTGGAGTTGGCGTTCTGAGCAAGAGCGATGCATTGGAACTTGCGCTGGTCGGTCCCGTAGCCCGCGGCTCGGGAGTCGAATACGATGTTCGGAAGAAAGCTCCGTATGCCGCGTATGACCAACTCGATTTCGAAGTCGTGACGGGCAGCGACGGCGATGTCTGGTCGCGTGCTCTGGTGAGAATCCAGGAGGCGGAAGTTGCTCTGGATCTTCTTCGCCAGTGCCTGCAAAAGATGCCGGAAGGACCGATATGCGCTTCGCTCTTGCCGGAGGTTCCAGCGGGCGAGGCGATTGCCAAGTCCGAGGCCCCGCGAGGGGAACTTATCTATTATCTTCGGACGAACGGCTCGGACAGGCCGGCGCGTTTGAAGTGGAGGGTCCCCAGTTACATGAACTGGAGCGCTCTCCCGCTCATGATGAAGGGCAACAAAATCGGGGATATTCCCATGATCGTCAATAGCATAGACCCATGTATCTCCTGCACGGAGCGCTAAGAATTATGTGGCAGAGGGTTATTTTGCAAAGTGTCAGATTCCTGACATACAGGTGTTTCTACGAAACCAGAAAATTGCTCTGAAATGAACGAAAGAGCTTCGAGACATGATCGGTCGCCTGGTTGCAACGTCAGCGACCGCGGACACGCAAGAGGAGAAGAAGCATGCAGTTCGTTGAGGAGAACGTAATCATCTATGCCGACCCGGACCACTGCCTGGCATGTCATAGCTGCGAGTTGGCGTGCGCGGTTGCCCATGCCGATGGGGCGGACTTACTTTCCGCTGTTGCGGGCGGGTTGCCGCTCCATCCTCGCAATCGCGTCGTCATGGCGGACGGTGTAACCCTGCCAATGCAATGCCGTCAGTGTGAGGACGCGCCGTGTACCTTCGCTTGCCCTACCGGCGCATGCAGGCAGTTGGACGGCCGTGTGCAGATTCAGGAGAAAAACTGCATCGGGTGCAAGCAGTGCGTGATGGTCTGTCCCTTTGGTGCAATCACAGTGCGGACGGAAGAGCACATTGGAACTGACTCGCTCACGAATCGTGGAGTTGCCAAGAAGTGCGATCTTTGTACGGATTGGCGCGCCGGCAATGGTAAAACTGAGACCGCCTGTGTTGAGGCATGTCCCACTAACGCGATCCGCCTCGTCAACCTCAAGAAATATCGTCAGGCACTGGTCGAAGCACGCGCCCGTGAACTGGCCCAATCGCATCGTCATATGCGCATCTCTCTCTAGGTAAGAGGACAATTGTATGAGTATGAGTAAGGTATCTTCATCGGATTCGAGTGTTTTGGAACTGCTGCCAATCGCTGCAACGGCGGGTATTGAGACGGTATTCGACAGGGCCAGAGCGCAGCAGCCTCAGTGTGGTTTTGGAACGCTGGGGCTATGTTGCCGTACCTGCTGGAAGGGGCCTTGTCGTATCGATCCCTTCGGCGAGGGGCCGCAGTACGGCATCTGCGGAGCCGACCGCGATACGATCGTCGCCCGACAACTGTCCCGTATGATGGCCGGCGGCGCGGCGGCGCATTCCGAGCACGGGCGCCATATCGCGCTGGCGTTGCTCGAAATCTCAGACAAGCAGCTGCCCGACTACCAGATTCGCGACAAGGCCAAGTTGATTGCCGTCGCCGGGAGACTGGGGATCGCGACCGACAATCGCGACATTCTTGATATTGCTCGCGATGTGGCAAATGCTTCTTTGGAAGACTTTCAGAGTCAGGACCATGACAAGACGTGTAACTGGCTGAAGGCAACGCTGACAGACAAACGTATTCAAAGGCTTAAGCCTCTCGGTGTAGTGCCTCATAACATTGACGCTACTGTAGCCCAGACGATGGCCCGCACCACCGTCGGCTGTGATGCGGACGCGACCAACGTCATTCTTGGTGGGGTCCGGGCAGCTATGGCGGATTTCGACGGCATGGCACTGGCGACTGAATTATCCGATGCACTCTTCGGGACACCGAAGCCGACGATCACTGCGGCGAATCTCGGCGTCCTCAAACCGAACGCCGTCAATGTCGCTGTCAACGGACACAATCCGTTGCTGAGCGAAGTGATATGCGATGTCGCCAAAGAAATGAACGAGCAGGCCATTCAGGCTGGCGCGAAAGACGGCATCAATGTCATCGGTATCTGCTGCACCGGCAACGAAATCATGATTCGTCACGGAATTCCGCTGGCCGCCAACTACCTCTCGCAGGAGATGGCGATCCTGACAGGAGCGCTCGACGCCATGATCCTGGATGTGCAGTGCATCATGCCTTCGTTGCC
>JAATGG010000123.1 GCA_015654835.1 Terriglobales bacterium | reverse complement strand
TGGGGCGGCGCCTTTTCTTGAAGCCTGGGCTAGCTATTCTCTGGAACGTTACCGGCTCCTCGGACTGTCTCTGCGGGCTACGAGGCGGGGCGAAGCGGTGGCACTCCGCGTTGAGGCGGCGAGCCATCCCGAAGGAAGTACGGCGCGGGAATCCCTGCTGAATGAATCGACAAATCTCGATCCGGAGCAGCCGGGGATTTGGGGAGAGTTAGGCATCTCCCAGTTGGAAATTCACAAGCGCGAAGAAGTGCAGCGGAGCTTGAAGGAAGCGCAGCGCCGCGAGCCTCTCAACTCGGAGACGCTGCAGTTGGAAGCGTTGCTGGCCGCGGCCGAGCAAGACTGGACTGAGGCCGAAAAGAGGCTCGCTCTCTTGGGCGCGCGATCGCCGGCGGAGATGCAGAGCGCTCTCACGTTATGGCGGCATGTGCTCGCAGTGAAGCCTGGCAGTGGTGGAGCGATTGCCGACTGTCTTCGCAATTCGGCAGCGTTCTGTTCCATGGTTCCTCGGCAGCCTGCGGGCGGAGAAGGATTGAGCGCCCAAGAGCTTTATGCAGAAGGCCGGTGGGAGCAACTTATCGCACTTCCTGTTCCCAGGGCGGCGGATCACTCTACATGGCTTTGGCGTGGCGCCGCTCTTGCCAAAATTGGCCATTGCTTCGAGGCGATTCCATCGCTTGAGCGCGGCCTCGAAGCAGATGAATTGGCAGCGGGCTTCTGGCTGGAGATATGTTATTCGAGTGAGGCGGAACGGACTGTTGCTCGGCTCGGTATGGAGAAAGACCAAGCCGCCTTTCATCGACTGCAAGGGGATTTGCTGCTGCGCCTGCAAGGCGATGTGCCGGCAGCCCTGCTGCAATACCGGGCGGCCTTGAAAGTTCATCCAAAGGACCCAATGTTGTTGGGTAAATTGGCTGGAGCGCAGTTACAGACCGGCGACTTTGAAGCTGCGCGACTATCGGCGGGGGCGGTACTGGCAATCGACAACCGCGACGAACAAGCGATGCGAATTCTTGCCCAAATTGCAATGGCCAATCGCGACTATGAGCGAGCGCTTCCCTGGTTGCGAAAGTTAGTTGCAGAAACTCCGGACGACCGAAGTGCTGCGGTTGATCTTGGTAAAGCGCTGGCTCATACCGGGCAATCTACGGAGGCGTTGCAGTGGCTTACTCCAGCATTGGCCAACGGCTATCCCGATGAGAAGGGCGCTCTGCATGCGCTGGAGGCGAGCGTGCTGCGTAAGCTAGGCCGTGACGCAGAAGCTATGCGTGCTGAGACTGAAGCTCGGCGTCTGTCCGATGCCTACCAGGCTAGCGGCACGAATGGAAACCATGAGCGCCCCGATGCAAATCAGTAGGCGCAGCCTTCTGCGTGCGGCACCTGCCCTGCTGGCTCCGGCCTGCAATCGTACATCTCTATTGCGTGCGTTGGCTGCGGCTCCACCGGCTCAGCCGCGCATTTGCATGACCAATGGCGCTGCTGCTGCGGGATTGGATTTTGTGTTGCGCAATGGCGCCACCGGCCATAAGTATCAGGTGGAGACCCTGGCAGGAGGCATCGGAGTTATCGACTTCGATGGCGATGGCTGGCCTGACCTGTTTTGCACAAATGGAGCAATGCTGCCCGATCTTCGTAAGAAGGGGCCGGAATATTGGAACCGGCTTTATCGCAATAATCGTGATGGGACCTTCAGCGACGTCACCGAGAAGGCCGGCTTACAAGGAGATGGTTACGCAATTGGAGTCGCGGTAGGTGACTATAACAACGATAGCTACGAAGATCTGTTCGTTGCGGGCGTTCATGGCAATCATCTCTATCGCAATAACGGAAACGGCACCTTCACGGATGTTACGCAAGAGAGTGGCCTAGCGGGGCCCGGATCGCTGGGACGCCCGGCTTGGTCAGTGGCCGCATGTTGGATCGATTATGACCATGATGGACGGCTCGATCTGTTCATCTCGAACTATTGCGACTGGTCGCCCGGCACTGACCCTATCTGCGGCGGTATGGAAGCGCAGGCCCGTGCCTATTGCCATCCGGATCGCTATACGGCCGAGCCGATGCAGCTTTATCACAATAATGGCGACGGGACGTTCACAGAGATCACGCGCAAGCAGGGGCTGCCCGATCTCTTGGGGAAGGGGATGGGAGTGGCGATGGCCGACTTTGCAGGCGATGGTTATCCAGGCATCTTTGTGGCGAATGACAATGCGCGTAACTTGCTCCTGCGGAGTCACGGCAAGGGGTTTGCGGAGGTAGGTGTCGAGGCTGGTGTTGCTTATAACGGGGACGGGCGCAATATCTCTGGCATGGGCGCGGACTTTGGCGATATCGATGGCGACGGCAGGCTTGACATCGTGATGACCGGCCTGAAGAACGAGACTTACGAGGTTTTCCTGAATCAGGGCGACGGCCTGTTTGAAGATGGAAGCGCGCAGACGAAGTTACTCAATGCGAGCCGGCTTTGGGGTGGATGGGGATGCGGGTTAGTGGATCTGGATAATGATGGCTGGCTTGATCTGTTTGTTGCTGGCGGCGGCCTGGATGTGAAAGATGCTCAACCCAATCGCGTCTTTTTTAACAACGGCGGCCGGTTTGCGGATGTATCTGGCGAAGCCGGTTTGGAATCAGCGCCGCCCGCGCTGCACCGTGGCGCGGCTTTTGCGGACTTCGATCACGATGGCCGAATCGATGTAGCGGTGACTACATTGAACGGTCCGATCGAACTTTGGTGGAATCGAAGTCTGCGCGAAAACCCCGCGCGCCATTGGCTTCAGTTGCGGTTGACCGGGCGGCGCAGCAACCGCTCGGCTCTTGGCGCGGAAGTTCGCTGTCATGCCGCGGGCCGTATGCAACTGCGCACGGTTTCAAATAGCGTGGGCTATGCATCGTCGAGCGACTTGACCGTTCACTTTGGTTTGGGCACTGCAACGCGCGCTGCAATTGAGGTTCGATGGCCTTCGGGGATTATGCAATCACTGGGAGAAATCGCTGCCGATCAGCGTTTGAGTGTGGAAGAGCCGATAGGCTGAGTCGGTACACTTAGCCTATCAACCCACTGGCTCCTACCTTTATGCGAGGATTTAACAGGCTTACGCGCGCGCCAGCGGAACCGCTTCTTCCCAACGGCCTTGTGCCTTGAGGATAAGCTCAACAGCTTCGCGAGCTGAGCCTTGTCCGCCGCGTGCCTCTGTGACGTAATGACAAATAGTTTTTAATTCCGCGGCGGCGTTGGCCACTGCGATCGCGAGACCTACTCGGCTGGCGATTGCCATATCGGGCAAGTCGTCGCCCATATAAGCAACTTGGTCGGCGGATACGCCGGCCTTGCTCATGCTCTCTTCAAACGCCGCCGTCTTGGTGGCTTGCCCGAGATGAACGAAATCGACGTGCAGTTCACGAGCTCGCTGCAACACTGCGGTGGAGCTGCGGCCGGTGATAAACCCGGTGCTGATTCCCATGGTTTTCGCGAGCTTTAAACCGACGCCGTCGAGCGAGTTGAAAACCTTCAACTCGGCGATGCCTCCGTCATTGGGCAGGGCCAGCAGGCAGACGCCGCCATCGGTGAGAGTCCCATCCACATCCATAAGAAATAGTTTGATTTTTCTGGCGCGATCGAGAAGTTCGGGTGAAAGAGTTTCGAGGTCTCGCATAGCGCAATTCTAACCGAGGCGACGGCGTGATCGAGCGGGATACGGATTTGTCGCCAGACTTCGTCAGAAAGCTTTGAGTGGTTGCGGACGTACGCAGGGAGCCTCCCTTCGGTCTCTGAGGGATGATGGTGCAGAGAGAGGCAAACCGGTGCAGCCGCAGCGCATCCTATCGAGGGACCAGCACTAACTTCTGCGTGGGCGGGCAGATGACACCGTTCGAATTCGTCATCATCTTTCTTATCGGCGGCGTCATCACGGTTGGACTGGTTCACCGATTCGTTGCCTACCTGTGTTCGCGTTTTCCGCGCTTCGGAGCATGGGTAGACGGGGCGCCCATGGTGCTGCTCAAGGACGGCTGCTGGCGCCTCGATGCGATGGAGGGGCTAAGAATCGATCCGGAAGGTGTGATGGCTGCCGGTCGAGAGCAGGGTGTAACATCCCTCGCGCAGATCAAGTATGCGGTTGTCGAAAGAAACGGATCGATCAGTATTATCAAACACTGAGCAGGTTAGAGCTGTGCATACTTAAAAATCGTGATGGTTCTCCCATAGCGCAGCGATTGTGTCGGATGCGTTTTCTGTCTGGGGCTCTTTCTTCAAGACCGGATTGGACGTTTCGGCTTGTGCGCGAAGCTTGGCCACGGCCAGCCAATTGTCCTTGTGCGGATGGTCGGCAATCCATGGCGGCAGCGGCATCCGGAGATAGTTGCTGAGGGCGAGTGCATAGCCCTCGTAAAGTACGCGCATGTCGCGGAGTCTCTCGATGGAATGGCCGTCGCGGCAGACGCTCACTCCGCTTTCGCACAGCAATCGATAGAGTTGCTCATAACGTTCGGCAGGCAGCCGGTCGGGAGCATCCTTAACGGGAGTGAGCGAGAAAATCTGTGACAGATCAACCAAGGCATGGCGCGCTATGGCAAACGTCAATTGCGCCTGGCGGGCTTCGTGCCCCTGCACGCCTGCGATCAGCAAGGCCGAAGTATCCAATATGGCCGTCAGCGCACTTATCCAGCTTTGGTTATTGTGCTGCGAACGGAAATAACATAGCAGGGGATAGGAGATATGGCTTTCAAGAAGTTCTGCCGACCATCGCTCCCACTCGACCAACAGCAGTGAAAGCGCGTGCTCCGCTCCATCCTGAGCATGGCGGCGCAACAATTCCGCGGCAGTAGGCGGAGAACCGGCCCGCGCATCCAGCAGCGAGATACTTACTTCCCGCCGCGAGAATGCACTATAGAGGACAGGAAAATACCCCATGACGACAGCGAGAAAACCCAGTCCTGTTCCTGCCTCCAGAATGATCAGTTCGCGTGCCCAGGCGCTGCGCGGTGTCACGTCTCCGAGTCCGAGAGTGAAGATCGTGGTTCCGCTTACATACAGGTCCGACCGAAGCCCGGGCTGTTGTCCGATATCGTTGAAGGGGCTGCCCAGCGCGTAAAAAATAAGCGCGAACCCAAACACCATGGCACTTGCCCATACGACCAGCAAAAAGATCAGCGACAAAGGTCCGTAGTAGCTGAAGGCGGACTCGCGCTGGCGCGGGTCGCGAAGCTGCTGGGTGAGAAACACCCACGGCTTCCAAGTGACCGCGTAGAAGATGCGCGTGAGCCGAAAACGCCCCGTGGCGCGGCGCGGCAGGATAATGGTCTGGAAGGCATCGAACAGCACGCCCAGCAGGCAAACCACACCAGCGAGCAACGTTAAAATTCGCATCGAGCCTCCTTGTGGCCAGACCGCCTGCTGCGCGCGGTGGCCGGCTGTTGTACTCCGCCAATTGAATGTATCCTAGCCCGGATGGATCTACAAAGAGCTAACCATGAACGAACTTGGTAGAGTGCTCATTGGCCTTGGCCTGTTACTTGCGGTCATCGGCGGCGTTCTGCTGTTGGCCGGGCGCGTCGGCCTGCCCCTGGGCCGGCTGCCTGGAGACATTGCTTACAAAGGCAAGGGGCTTTCCGTTTTTGTTCCGCTCGGTACGTCGTTGCTGATCAGTGTGCTGCTATCCGTCATCCTTTATCTGCTTTCGCACTTTCGGCGATAGGGAGCCGGTTGCAGAAATTCCGCCTGCATTCCTTCTTCAAGATTCCCTCCCGCAGGTCTTCGGACTTATGATTATGGCCATGTCGACCAAACTCCGCTGGGGAGTTCTCAGCACCGCGAATATTGGCGTCAAAAAAGTCCTTCCGGGTATGCAGCAGGGCCAATACACCAGCATCGACGCCATCGCATCCCGCGATTTGGCGAAGGCCCGCGAAGCGGCAAAGATATTGGGCATTCCTACCGCTTATGGCTCGTACGAAGAGCTGCTCGCCGACCCTAATATCGACGCGATCTATAATCCCTTGCCTAATCAGCTTCATGTGCCGTGGACCATCAAGGCCGCCGAGGCGGGCAAGCATGTGCTCTGTGAAAAGCCGCTGAGCCTGACCGTCGCGGAAGCGGAAACTTTGCTTGCCGTTCGCGCCCGGACCGGCGTCAAAATCGGCGAAGCCTTCATGATCCGCAGCTATCCGCAATGGCTTCGGCTGCGCGAACTGCTTAGCGAAGGCCGCATCGGCGATCTGCGCTCCGTCATTGGAGCTTTCAGTTACTTCAACGCCGATCCGGCCAACATCCGCAATCAGGTTGAAGCAGGTGGTGGCGCATTGATGGATATTGGCTGCTATCTGATCCACGCTGCACGCTATGCATTCGGCACGCAGCCCTCGCGTGTGGTCGGGCTGATCGACCGCGATCCGCAGATGCACATCGACCGTCTGACGTCGGCGATTCTCGATTTTCCCAGCGGCCAGGCAATCTTTACCTGCGGCACGCAGCTAGTGCCGTACCAGCGTGTCCAGTTTCTGGGCACGCGAGGCCGCATCGAGATCGAGATTCCTTTCAATGCGCCGAAAGACCGCCCCACCCGCATCTTCATCGATAGCGACGGCGATCTCTCCGGCAACGGCATCACTACCGAGACGTTTCGTGTTTCGGACCAGTACACACTGCAAGGCGATGCTTTTTCGAGGGCTGTGTTGGAAGGCGGCGAAGTGCCCGTTCCTCTTGAAGACGCGATCAAGAACATGGCGGTCATTGAAGCTGTCTTCAACTCTGCCAAATCGGGACAGTGGCAATCCTTGCAGAGATAACTCGGCTCAGGCTCGCGTAGCGACAGGCGGCATTGCGGCAACGTTTGCCGCGATGCCGGCCACCCGCCGGTACGATTCCAGCCGGTCTTGATGGGAATAAGTGTCGGTTACTGCGATGACCTCGCTGGCGCCCGTGTCTGCGATCAGCTTCTCCAATCCGGCTTTCACGGTTGCATCCGAGCCGACAATCGCGGCACCTAGCTTGCTGTCCACGGCGGCTCGCTCCCATTCGGTCCAGAGCGGGTCCATCGAGTCCACAGGCGGCAGCAACTCGACCGGCTGATTGCGAATCAACCGCAGGAATCGCTGCTGAGGGGTGGTGAACAGCCGCTGCGCGGCGGCATCGGTTTCGGCTGCAATAACCTGCACGCCCACCATCATGTAAGGCTTCTCGAGTACATCGCTCGGTTTAAATCGTTCGCGATAGAGATCGGCCGCCGCGTACAGATACTCCGGAGCGAAGTGTGCCGCGAAGGCAAACGGCAAGCCCAATATGCCGGCCAATTGCGCGCTGAAGCCGCTCGAACCCAGCAGCGTGATGGGCACATTGCTTCCTTGGCCGGGAATCGCCTTGACTGCTTGACCGGCCTTCTCCGGCCCCAGGTAGGTCCGGAGCTCTTCCAGCAATTCGGGAAAGTCGTCGCCGGTCTGGCGGGAGTCCCGGCGCAGCGCCCGCATGGTCGCATAGTCGCCGCCCGGCGCACGTCCCAGGCCCAGATCGATGCGGCCGGGATACAGGGCTTCCAGAGTGCCAAACTGCTCCGCTACGACCAGCGGCGCGTGGTTCGGCAGCATGACGCCGCCGCTGCCGACGCGAATCGTTTTGGTCGCGCCCGCGACGTGCCCGATCAGTACTGGAGTCGCCGAACAGGCAAGTCCTTGAATCGCATGATGCTCCGCCAGCCAGAAGCGTTTGTAACCCAACTGCTCCGCATGTTGCGCCAGATCGACAGACCGCGCAATCGCACTGGCCACGCTTTCACCGGTGCCCATCCCGACCAGATCCAATACCGAAACTGCCAACCCGCTCGCCATGTTTCGTTAGATGAGGCAGCAGGAAAAGTGATGCGGCGCTTGCTCCAACTCCCCGCTCACTTTACCCAAACCTCTCGCCTCGATCATGCCGCCGGGCCGGAGAGGAATTATGCCGGAGCCAAGGGCCGCGGTCTCTTTCGTCGGCATGGTCGAATCCGTGGCCCCGATGCAGGACCTATGGAGGCAACCAGTTGTATTCTCGAAGGCGGGGGGGCCTACGGAACGTATTACAACGGGAAAATTGGAGGAACACAGCATGGCGAATCTGATCGCCATTCGTGGCGACATCACCACCCTTTCTGTGGATGCAATTGTGAATGCGGCCAATACTTCTTTGCTCGGCGGCGGCGGTGTCGATGGCGCTATCCATCGCGCGGCCGGCCCGGAACTGCTTGCGGCTTGCCGCACCCTGCATGGCTGCGCTACCGGCAACGCCAAGGCTACGCCGGGGTTTCGTCTGCCAGCCAAGTGGGTTTTCCATGCCGTGGGCCCCGTGTGGCATGGCGGCGGGCATCACGAAGACGAATTGCTGGCCGGTTGCTATCGCCGCTGTCTTGAGCTAGCCCGTGAGCACCAGACGCGCTCTCTTGCTTTTCCGGCGATCAGCACGGGCGTTTATCGATTTCCGCCCCAGCGCGCCGCACGCATCGCCATCGACACCGTGAGAGAGCGCCTGGAAGCCAGTGGAGTCGAACTCGTGAACTTTGTGTGCTTCAACCAGGAGACTTTCTCTCTCTACGAAGATCTGCTCTCCGGCCCGGTTCCCGTGCCGACAGTGTGAATGCTTTGTGAAAGCTTATTTTGTCGGCGAGTCCAGTCGTGCACGTTGCATCTTTATGAGCTGCCGCGGACTCTTATGCAGCAGAGGCGCAGAGCTTTAGCCGCCCCCAACCATTCTCAGCACTCAACCCATCCCAGGAGAACCAATGCAATATATCAATCTCGGTAAGACCGGACTCAAAGTTTCTCGCATCTGCCTCGGCTGCATGACTTATGGAACGCCGGCCACGGGTGTGCCGCAGCCTGGCCGGCATGCCTGGACTCTGAACGAAGAAAAGAGCCAGCCCTTCCTGCGTCAGGCCCTCGATCTCGGCATCAACTTTTTCGATACGGCGAATGTCTACTCCAGCGGCGACAGCGAAGTGGTGCTTGGCAATTTTCTCAAGGCCAATACGCGCCGTGAAGCGGTCGTGATCGCCACCAAAGTTCATGGCGTCATGCGCGACGAACCGAATGGCCGCGGCCTTTCGCGCAAGGCTATCCTTTATGAACTCGACCAGAGCCTCATCCGCCTGAAAACCGATTACGTCGATCTCTATCAGATTCATCGCTGGGACCCTGAAACGCCCATCGAAGAGACGCTCGAAGCTCTGCATGATGTGGTGAAAGCCGGCAAGGTGCGCTATATCGGCGCATCGTCGATGTATGCGTGGCAGTTTGCCAAGGCACTCTATCTGGCCGATTTGCACGGCTGGACCCGCTTCGTTTCCATGCAGAATCACTACAACCTGCTCTATCGCGAAGAAGAGCGCGAGATGATCGGCCTCTGCAAGTCCGAAGGCATCGGCGTGATTCCCTGGAGCCCTCTGGCTCGTGGCCGCCTGGCCCGCCCCTGGCAGACTGAAAGCACCAAGCGCTTTGAGACCGACCAGTTCGGCAAGACCATGTATTCCAAGACGGAAGAGGACGATCACAAGGTGGTTGATCGCCTTGGCGAAATCGCGGAGAAGCGCGGCGTTTCCCGTGCGCAGATCGCTCTCGCCTGGCTGCTCGGCAAACCGGCTGTCACCGCCCCTATCGTTGGAGCCACGAAGGTGCATCATCTTCAGGACGCTATCGCCGCGCTCTCCGTGCGCCTGACGCCTGAGGAAGTTGCCTCGCTCGAAGAGCCGTACACGCCCCATCCCGTGCTCGGCTTCGCTTAGAGCGTTTTCGATTCACTTATGAACGTCTCTGGCATCCTGCATTCTGTTCAGAGCAGAATCGGAAACGCTGTAGCTTGAACGCACCCCCTGAACGAAACCGGCATCCCGCTGAATGGACGACGAAGCGGGATGCCGGCGGTGCCTGCATCTCCGCTAGCACCGTTTCCCCCGAAACACCTGTGCGCAACGTCACCTTCAAGTCCATTGACACCTCCGAACCCGAGGAGAAAAATGGCGGGCGTAAGACTGCTGGGTATTTTGCGCGCTGTACGGAGGGGAATGTGAAAAACGCAATACATAGACACGTTTTAGGGGCTCTGGCATTCCTGGGGGCAGGGCTGCTGTTGACCGGCTGCAAGCCGGATTTGACCCAGGCCAACGCCTTGGCGTTGATTCAGGCAGAGTATGACCATCGCCCGGCGACGGGCATCACCATCACCGTGGATGAACTGGGGCTCAAACAGGGGATTACGGCCAAATATTGGCAGCTTACCAAGGTCTATCCGAACAATCGCTGGGCCGACTACACACTCACGCCCGACGGCAAGAAAACCTTGACGCTGCCCGGCGGCGGCGATGTCATCCAGTGGCGTCCCGAATCCGGGAGTCAGCCCCAATTTATGGTGCTTACGGTGGCCACCAATCACCTCAAGGCGCGTGATCCCAAGGAGATGGAGGACGAGGTCCTTCCTGGCGTCGAAGGCACGGCCAAAGTGGCCTCGTTCACGGAGAGCGTCAGCCTGAACGGCGTCCCCGCCCCCCTGCAGGACATCGCCCACAACCCGGGAAACAAGCTGAGCACCAAGCGCCAAGCCCAGTTCGCTCTCGATGGGGGTACCTGGAAGTTGCACGCCATCGAGTAAAACCTGAAAAATTCTTGAGTGTGGGGTTGAATTCGTTGACCCCACCCGCCTTTCTTGCTATTGTAAGAAGGTTCCGCAAGAACGCCTTCCTCTCTGTGTCTTAGCTAGAAAAGGCGTGTGGGTACCCCGGCCAGCAGCAACGGTACGGCTAAACCCTAAGGTCAGGCGCAGTTAGCCGACCGACAGGTCCCCGAAATCGCTCTCATCTTGCGGAGGGCAGGGACACACATCGCATCGGAGTCCGCGCGTTCTCCACCTTGGAGGGCTATGCGGGCCGGAACCGGCGAAACGGAGTTGGCTTTCCCAGGAAAGATTGGGTAAACGTCCAGCCACCGTCTCGGTTCTCGTCTGGGATTGGAACGAAGGCAGACGCGAAGCAGCAACAATAGGGCTTCCGTGTGTGTGCGCGCCAGTATGCTTGGTTGCGCCTCAACCCACGGGAAGCCCCGTTAGTCTGCGCGCGGCTGCGAACTTGATGGGTTTGGTTTTTGCTGGGTAAGGAGTTTCAGTTTGCCGACATTTAATCAGTTGGTTCGCAAGGGGCGTACGGCCCCGCGGTACAAGACGGCGTCACCGGCCTTGCAGGCTTCGCCGCAGCGGCGTGGCGTCTGCACTCGCGTGTATACGCAAACGCCCAAGAAGCCGAACTCGGCCCTCCGTAAGGTGGCTCGTGTGCGTCTGACGAACGGCATCGAGGTTACGACCTATATCCCGGGCATCGGCCACAACCTGCAGGAGCACTCGATTGTGCTTATCCGCGGTGGCCGTGTGAAGGATCTACCCGGCGTGCGTTATCACGTCGTCCGCGGCACTCTGGATTCGGTGGGCGTTGCCAATCGTAAGCAGAGCCGTTCGAAGTACGGAGCCAAGCGCGCCAAGGGTGGCGCAGCGGCACCGGCCACGGGTAAGAAGTAGCGCTGTCCCGGACTCTATAGGGCCGGGCGTGGATTCTGAGAGTTACGCCGAGAAAAGGGCACATTGCGAAGCGGCAAGTAGCGCCGGACCCAGTCTATGGGTCGACGCAGGTCACTAAGTTTGTGAACTCGATGATGTG
>JAATGG010000009.1 GCA_015654835.1 Terriglobales bacterium | reverse complement strand
ATTCGGTTCACTTCGCGCTCAATTCTTTGGCGAAGGCGTAGAAGAAGTCCAGCGATTTCCAGTAGGAATCGACGGGCAGGCGCTCGTCCTGGCCGTGGGCGCGGTCGTCGTCGCGTTCGAGGGCGATGGCCGAATAGCCGTAGCAAGGGATGCCGGCCTGGGCGAAATAGATGGAGTCGCTGGCACCGTTCTCCATGACCGGGGTGACGGGCGTGCCGGGCCAGAGGGCCTGGGTGATCCGCGTGAGGGGTTCGAATACCTCGGGAATGGGGGCGGGAGGCACCATGGCCTTGCGGTCCGGAGCGGTGTCGGCGACCACGCCGGCGTCGGAGACATATTTCACGGTCAGCTTGGGGTCGGCGAACAGATCGGCCAACTGGCGGCGGATTTCTTCAGGCGAGTGGCCGGGAAAGATGCGGCAGTTCACATTGGCTTGCGCGGTCTGCGGCAGGGCGTTGTTGGCATGGCCGGCGTTGAGGCGGGTGGCTACGCAGGTGGTACGGAAATTGGAGTTGAAGCTGGGCTCGGCACTCAGGCGGGCAACCGCATTCAGATCCGGCGGGGTGGCGAGGATGGCGTGCATGTCATTGGCGGCGGGGCCTGTCTCCTGCCGGGCCAGATTCTCGAAATAGGTGCGGGTGACCGCGTTCATCTCGAAGGGAAACGAGAAGGCGGCCAGCCGGTTGAGCGCAGCGGTCAGTTCGTAGATGGCGTTGTCGGGCCGGGGGCGGGAACTGTGTCCGCCAGGATTGGTGGCCGTGACCTGATAGTCGGCATAGACCTTTTCAGTGGCCTCGACGTCGGCGACCACGGGGCGGCCATGGTCCAACTCGACGCCGCCGGAGTCGGGATTGATGACGTAGGCCGCATCGACCAGTTCGCGATGGGTGCGCAGCAGCCAGGCAGCGCCGTTGAACTTGCCGCCTTCCTCATCGGCGGTAAGGGCGAGGACGAGGTCGCGATGGGGCTTGTAGCCTTCTTTGCGGAGGCGCAGGAAGGTGGCGACGAGGGCAGCGTCGGAGTCTTTCATGTCCTGGGTGCCGCGACCGTAGTAGTAGCCGTCCTTTTCAACGAACTGGAACGGATCGGTGGACCAGTCGGAGCGGAGGGCCTGCACCACGTCCATGTGGCAGAGGAAGAGGACGGGCTTTTCGGCGGTGGGCGCGGCGGCACGGAGGCGGACCACGAGATTCTGCTTGCGCGGATCGGGGCCGAGCAGATGAACGTCTTCGGCGGGAAAGCCGGCGTCGAGGAAACGCTTCTGCATGGCCGCGGCGCCGGCGGTTACGCTGCCGCGGGGGGTGTCGGTGGTATTGATCTCGATCAACTGTTTGAAGATGTCGCGCGCGAGGGCGCGGTCTTGCGGAGAAGCGGCGGGCAACTGCGTTTGGCCAAAGACGGGCAAGGAGAAAAACGAGCCGACAGAGAGCGCGAACGCGGCTGCGATGCAAATAGTTACGTTTCGATGCATGGAGGCATTGTACGGCGATGGAGGCCGCCAGTTAAGGGTGGTCGGCTTGCGCGGCGTTGTTCAATCGTTTTATCTTTGTCGCGCCACTCTATGAGGTGCAGAATGCATTTGAAGTTCCTGATCCCTGCCGTTTTCGTCGCCGCCACCCTCTCCGCCGCCGCCCAATCCACGCCGGCACGGCCCAAAATTACGGGCATTTCTCATCTTGCCGTTTACACGTCGGACGCCGCGGCCACCGATCGCTTTTACCGGGAGACGGTGGGAGCGGCCAAGCTGCCAGACCCTGAAAATCCCAAGGGCGTGAAATATGCCTTGAGCGCAACGCAATATGTGGAAGTGTTGCCGCTGCCGGCCAATGCGGGCATCAATCGCCTCGATCACACGGCCTGGAACACGGTGGATGCCGAGGGGTTGCGGAAATATCTGGCGGCCAAGGGCTGGAAGACGCCGGCCAAGGTGGAAAAAGGAACAGACGGCAGCCGCTGGTTTGCGGTGCTCGATCCAGAGGGCAACAAGGTGGAGTTTGTGCAGCCGCCGGCGAATGCCAAGGCTCCCGATGCGCCCAACGCCATTGGGCACCACATTATTCACGTAGGGTTTATGGTGCATAGCCGGGAGACGGAGGATACGTTTTATCGGGTGCTGCTGGGCTTCAGGCCTTATTGGTATGGCGGCATGAATCCGGAAAAGATCGACTGGGTCAGCCAGCAGACGCCGGAAGGCCATGACTGGCTGGAGTACATGCTGACCAGCGGGCCATCGGGCGCGGGGATTCCGGCCACCATGTCGCAGCATCAACTGGGAGTGCTCGATCATCTTTCGATTGGCGAGGTTTCGGTGGATGTGGCCTATAAGACGCTCAAGGACGGCAATCGCCTGACGGCGGTGACCAACGACGGGCACACGCAGATGGGCAAGGACGGCAAAGGGCAGTTCAATATGTACGATCCAGACGGAATCCGGCTGGAACTGATGAATTTCCGCGCGACCGAGAAGCCGTGCTGCTCGGCGTTCACGGCGGACGATCCGGCGGAATAACGGCTCAAGGGGATAGACCGTTCCCGCAAATCCAAGCATAATCAAGAGAGGAGGGACCCATGGGATACGTACTTCCAAAAGGAAGTTCCAAATACACAGGTCGTGCGCGGACGTTTGACGGAGTCAAGCAGGCGCAGAGAGCCCCGGTAAAATTGCCGCGTCCCGTGAAGATTCCTCCTCCGCCCACGCAATCCAACGCACCGAGACCGTGAGGCGAGTGAAGGGAGCCGTTTAGAGCAGTTCTCCCATTTGAGTGGTGTTTTCAGGGGAGTGCAAGGTGGTGTTTTCTTGAGGAAAACGCCACTCGACAGTCGCGGTTTCCCTCTACAGCGATAGGAGAACAGCTATAAATGCCGGCTACACTCCTCGCCTTACAGATTTTCCTCATTCTGCTGCCTGGCTTCTCGGCCGGATATGTTGTCCACGCTCTGGCGACTCGCCGTTCCCAAACGGATTTTGAGCGGGTCATAGAAGCCCTGGTTTTCAGCTTCTTTATCTATGTCTGCTACATTCCCCTGAACCACGGACGACTGCCCTTTCACGTACAGACCGACCCGGCCAGCAGCAGTGGGAGCGAGACGGTTCGATGGGATACGCCCCAGTTGATTTGGCTCGCGGCAGTCACCGCCGCTTTCTCGCTGGCGGTCGTTGCCTATATCCGTCTGGATGGCAACCGATGGCTGCGGATGCTTCGACTGACAGAACGCACGACGCGCAATTCAATTTGGAACGACATTTTTGAAAGCGAAGCCATTGACGGGCAGCCTCTTCAGGTGGAGTTAGCCGATGGCAGAAGTGTGCTGGGCAGTTTGCTCTACTACTCCGATGTAGCGGAAGACGCGTCGATCTATCTCACGGAAGCGTCGTGGGTGGATATAGCAGGCAATACAACTCCGATTCCCGGCTCGGGTATTTTGCTGACCAAAAATAGCGGCATTCGGAGCGTAAGTCTTCTTGACCCCGCCCCGGACATGGGCGAGGAGCCCGTCGCGCCGGCCGGAGCGCGGTAGGAGGCCTCTGTTCACGGACTCGGTTCCTGGGGGGACTCGGTTCCCGGGCTCGTCACTCGTCGCGCTAAAATTAGATCACGTATGCCAGCCGCCGCCGTTTCACCTGAAATCATGGCCAAGTACGAGCCCGTCATCGGACTCGAAGTCCACGTGCAACTGCTCACCGCGACCAAAGCCTTTTGCGGTTGCACCAATCAATTTGGGTCGGCCCCGAACACCAACATCTGCCCGGTGTGCCTGGGGCTGCCGGGAGCGTTGCCGGTGCTCAACGCCAAGGCGGTCGAGTTTGCGACGCTGGCCGCGCTGGCCCTGCACTGCGAAGTGCGCGAGCGCTCCATCTTCGCCCGCAAGAACTATTTTTATCCCGACCTGCCGAAGGGGTACCAGATTTCGCAGTTCGACAAGCCGATCGCCGAGTTCGGCTGGATCGACGTGCCGACGGCCGACGGCAGCATGAAGCGCATCGGCATTACGCGGGCGCACATGGAAGAGGACGCGGGCAAGAGCCTGCACGACGGCTTCCACGACTCCGGCACGCACACGTATCTGGACCTGAACCGGTGCGGGACGCCGCTGGTGGAAATCGTCTCGGAGCCCGATCTTCGCACCCCGGAAGAGGCCTTCGAATACCTGACCCGGCTGAAGGAGATCCTGCTCTATACAGGCGTTTCCGACTGCAACATGGAAGAAGGCTCGCTGCGCTGCGACGCCAATGTGAGCGTGCGGCTCAAGGGTGCGCCGAAGTTCGGCACCAAGGCCGAAGTCAAGAATGTGAACAGCTTCCGCTATGTGCGCGCGGCGCTGGAATACGAGATCGAGCGGCAGATCGAGGTGGTGGAATCGGGCGGGCGGGTGATCCAGGAGAGCCGGTTGTGGAATGCGGCCGAGGGCCGCACCTACTCCATGCGCTCGAAGGAGCAGGCCCACGATTACCGGTATTTTCCAGAGCCGGACCTGCCGCCGCTGATCGTCAGCGCGGAATTTCTGGCCGAGACCCGGAAGAAGCTGCCGGAGCTACCCGAAGCGCGCCGCGTCCGCATGATTGCCGAGTATGAACTGACCGAGCAGGACGCGCACACGCTGACCGCCTCGCGCGAGTTCGCCGACCGGTTCGAGGCTGCCGCCAAAACGTCAAAGAATCCGCGCCGCGTGGCCAACGTGCTGCTGAGCGAGGTGGGCGGGCGTTTGAAGGCGCTGGGACTGGAGCAGGAGAATTCGCCTGTCTCGATGACCGGCATCGTGCTAGCCGCCGATCTGCTTGAAGAGGGCAAGATCAGTTCCAAGCAGCTCAAGCAGCTTTTCGACGTATGTTTTGAAAAGAACGAGGACTTTCCGGCTGTCTATGAGCGGGAGAAGCCGCAGCAGATTACCGATGCCTCGGCGATCGAGTCGCTGATCGACCAGGTGATCGCAACCAATCCCAAGCAGGTGGAGCAGTACCGCGGCGGCAAGAAGACGGTTGCGGGCTTCTTTGTCGGCCAGGTGATGAAGGCGTCGAAGGGGCAGGCGAATCCGGCGCTGCTCAACGAACTGGTGGTGAAGAAGCTCGAAGGCTGAAGGCAGCCTTCGCTGCATAACCGGTGCACGAACAAGGCCGCTCTTGCAAAAAGAGCGGCCTCGCTTTCATCAGCGGCCAATTACGCACGGCACCTGCACAAGAATTTGAGCGCCGGCTATTTCAACTTGAGTTCGCAGTCGATCTCTTTGCGCGTGTCCCAGGAACTGATATTTTTGTTGGCGCTTTTTTTGCCGGCCTTTTCCGCCCATATGTCGAACTCGTCCGACATATTCACCTGGGTAAAGCGGAACTTGCCGTCAGCCGCCGACGTGTAGCTGCGGATCGACTTGGACTTGAGGTTCTTGAGGAACACGACCGCGCCACCGACGGGGGCCGAACTGTCGTCGAGGACTTTGCCCGTGACCACGCGCTGGCCCAGGTTCTGCGCCTCGGCCGGCAGGGGGCCGATCAACCCGCCGTGAGGCGCGGCAGGCACCATCCCGGCCGCCAGGGCGACAAACAACGCCACCCCAGCCGCCACGCTTGCACGGCAATACCGGAAATCTTTCAGCCGGAGATCTTTCAGGTTCATTCCTCTTCTTCTTCCTCTTCGAAAAGCTCGTCGTCTTCGTCGTCAAGGTCGCCATCGATCCGCGTCAACTCCAACGGTTCGACGCCGACAATTTCGTATTCGGTTCCGCATTCATCGCAGGCTACGACGTCGCCTTCTTCGACTTCGTCCAATTCAATATCAAGGTTATTCTCGCATTCAGGGCAGCTGGGCATGGCAGCCTCCTCTCTTCCATGAGATTCGTTTTTGTAGATGACCTTAGGTTACGGTACGATTCCGCTATTGTTTGAGAGAAACCGGCCCCAGGTCAAGGGGTGGTACCTCGACCCAAAACCCGAGATCCCAAGACGGAGAATATCCGATGAGACTTCATCATGCGGTGCTGCCCGGCGGGCTGGCCGCGGCGGCCGCCGGGCGCGCCCGTCACTCTCACGGTGCCGGTTTCAAAGGACAACGTGATCTTCGGGGTGCGAACGGTGGATGCGACCGGACATCGCAGCCTTGTGACGGTACCGTAACGGGATCGCGGGAGGGCTCCTGACAGGCGCTCCCCATGACACTTGCGGGCTTGACAATTTACTCTGGTAACCACGATGCCAAGGCTGGGCGCTACTCCGTTTGCCTTCCCCGACTTCCGCGGCGCTACGCGCCGACTGGTTCTGCTGAACCTGGCCGCCTATTTTGTGCTGCTGCTGGCACAATTGGCGTTCCCCGAGGTGGCCGGGCCGGTGGCACGCGGACTGGCCTTTGTGCCCAGTCACTTTTTGCACGGCGCGCTCTGGCAGCCTTTCAGCTATAGCCTCATCCATCTTTCGCTCGTCGGAACGCTTTTCGAGCTGCTTTCGCTGTGGTTCCTGGCCAGCTTTCTTGAAATCGGCCGCGGCGCGAACTGGGTGATGGGCCTCTATGCGGCTGCGGTGCTGGGTACGGCATTGGCCGCCGCGGCGCTCTATGCCAGCAGCCAGGGGTTGGGCCATCCGCTGCAGCAGATTCCCCTCACCGGGTGCTTCGGCGGCATCTTCGGCCTGCTGGTGGCTATCGGCGTGCTTTACGGAGACGTGCAGTTCCTGCTGTTTTTCACCATCGGGATCAAGGCACGATATCTTGCCGCCATTTACGCGCTCATCAGCTTCGCCATGCTGTTCGGCGAGCAGAGGCTCTATGCGTTCTCAGAGCTTGGGGGGGCGCTGGCCGGCCTGCTCTACATCCGCATGATGCCGAAGCGGGGCTTCTCGTTTTTGCTCAGCGAGCGGTGGTATGGGCTGCGCAACCGGTATTACCGCTGGAAGCGGCATCGCGCGGCGCGCAAGTTCGAGGTCTACATGCACAAGCAGGGCCGCACGGTCCGCTTCGACGGGCAGGGACGCCAGATCGACGACGACCAGAACGACAAGAGCCGCTGGAACTAGGGCAGTTCTTCCATAGCATTCGCCTGAAATCCGCGAACCGATTCCCGGCGGGTCACCTGCTCTCTGGCCGGAAGCCGGGACTCTACTCCTGCCCATGCCATGCAATCCACCCCACCCCGCATTGCGCCTGTTTCTGCCGCCGGACAAAGTTTCCCATTACAGCGAAGAAAAAATCGCGATCTGTGCCATGGAGCAGGCCCTGTTAATACTCCCGTAATGTTCCATTCATAATTCCGGTCGATAGGTAGAGATAGTTAATACTTTCTCATTATTCAATGATTCGGTATTTTTGAATACCCGAGGTTCGTTGTGACGGCAATAACCCGGACGTTTGCAGGATTTCTTTCTCTGCTGTTTGTCTTTGTAGCGCTTAGTTTGGCGGGATCGTGGCATCTGCGGCATCACCTCAGCCCGGAGGCCGCAGTGGCTGCGCCGGCATGCGGGGCACAAATGCCCGGCGGCGATCTGGAGCAGCGGCAGGCCCGGATCAGTGAAGTCAGAGAACTTCGCTTTTGGACTACAGCGGCGCAAGTGGCTTCTTTGCTGCTGTGTGCGATGGTCTGCGGAATCGGGCTGTACCTTCGCTATCGGGCCGCTCACGAGGCGCGGGGCAAAGAAGAGGCCGAGCGGGAGCTTGACCGGGAGCGCCGGGCGCTGGAGAGGCGCGTCGAGGAGCGGACCCGCGAACTCCGGCAGGAGGTCGAAGACCGGCGGCGGGCCGAAGAGCTGAATCGCGGCCAGAAGCAGGTGCTGGAGATGCTGGCGGCTCCCGGCCAGCAAACGACCGAGGACATTCTGCTGCACCTGGTGGAGACGGTGGCGGCCCAGCGCCGCAGTTGGGAGTGCTCGCTGCACCTCGTGGACCTGGGCGGCAAGACGCTGCAGTTGATGGCCAGCTCGGAGGTCAGCGAACGGCTCAAGCGCTACCTGGGAAGCATCGGCACGGATTTTCCGGATGCCCCGGAGGGCCGGGCCTGCCTTTCAGGCCAAACGTGCATTGTGCCGGCCATGACGGAAGTACGCCGCCCGTGGAGCGAACTGCTGGTCGCCAACGGCATCTTTACGGCCTGGTCGGTTCCCTTCCGCACCCATGTTTCGGACCATGTGACGGGCACACTGACGGTTTATTCGCGCCTGCTGGGCACTCCCTCGGACCGGGACCTGGAACTGGTGGAGACGGCCGCCAAGATGGCCGCGCTGGTCATCGAGCATCGCCGCATCCATGCCGAACTGGTCCACAACGCGTATCAGGATGTGCTGACCGGGCTGCCGAATCGGCGGGCCGGCGAGGAGTCGATTCAGGCGGCCATTTCGCACGCAGCGCTATGCTCTGAAACCGTGGCCGTGCTGTGGATCGACCTGAACCGGTTCAAGCGCATCAACGACCAGTATGGCCATAGCGCCGGGGACCATGTTCTGCGCACGGTGGCCAACCGCCTGCGCCGGAGCCCCCTGATCAGCGGCGGATCGGCCCGCATGGGCGGGGACGAGTTCCTAGTGCTGCTTTCGGGGAAAGAGGCACCGGCAAGGGCCGGCGATATTTCGCGGGAGTTGGGGGCGGCGATTGCCGAGCCGATCAACCTGGGGACCTCGACCGTGTGCGTGACGGCCAGCATCGGCATCTGCAGTTATCCCCACGACGGAACGGCCATCGACATTCTGGAGCGCAATGCGGATTTTGCCATGTACCGGGCCAAATCGGATGGGGCCGGCTCCTGCATTTATTCGCCGGCGATGAGCGAAGAGGTCAACGAGGCCCTGGAACTCGAACAGGCGCTGGTGATTGCGCTCGAACAGGACCAGTTTCGGCTGGCCTACCAGCCGCTCTACGGCCAGGACGGGGAACTATTCGGGTTCGAAGCGTTGTTGCGCTTTCAACACCCGACACTCGGCAACATCTCCCCGGCGCGCTTCGTGCCGGTGGCCGAGGAGACGCGGCTCATTTTGCCGATCGGTACCTGGGTGCTGCGCGAGGCCTGCCGGCAACTCAAGGAGTGGCACGATGCGGGGCTTCCGCATGTACGGATGGGCGTGAATATCTCGGCGCTGCAGTTTGTGCGCGACGACTTTGCGGAAACGGTGGCGGAGGTGCTGGCGACCTTTGGCCTGTCGCCGGAGGACCTGACGCTGGAACTGACTGAATCCGTGGTGATGGAAGACTATGCCTCGGTGGTGCGGCAGATGAACCTGCTCAAGGAGTGCGGCGTTCGCATCTCGATGGACGACTTCGGCACCGGCTACTCGTCTTTGAGCTACATCCACAAACTGCCGATCGACACGGTCAAGATCGACCGCTCGTTTATCGAGCGGCTGGCGGAACCTGACGGCACGCGCCCGATTGTGGAGGCGGTGATTGCGATGGCCCGGCACCTGGGGCTCTCGACCGTGGCCGAAGGAGTGGAGACCGCCGAGCAGCAGCACATTCTGCGGCAGGCCGGCTGCCACGGACTGCAAGGATTTCTCTTTGCCCGGCCACTGCCACCCGAAGAGGCCAAGCGCTGCCTGATGGCCAGCACCACCACGGCGTTCGCCAATCCGCAGCTCAGGCCGGTGACCAAGGGAATCGCCGTCGCGTAACCGGAGGGCGGCCTGCCGAAAAAGGCAGCCGTCCGCGCCGCGTGGCCGGGGAAGGCGCGGCGCAACAGACCCGGTCCGTTACAATCCTCAATGAAATGTCCACCAAGATTGCTTTTCTCTTTCCGGGGCAGGGTTCGCAGGCTGTGGGTATGGGCCGGGAACTTGCCGAACGCTTTCCAGTCGCCGCAAAAACCTTTGCCGAGGCCGATGAGGCGCTCGGCTTTCCACTATCGCGGCTCTGCTTCGAGGGGCCCGACGAAGACCTGCGGCTGACGGAGAATACGCAGCCCGCCATTCTCACGGTGAGCGTCGCGGCGTGGCGTGTGCTGGCCAGCCAGGGCATTGAACCAGCGCTGGCGGCCGGGCACTCCCTGGGCGAATGGTCGGCGCACGTAGCCGCCGGAACCCTCGGCTTTGCCGACGCGGTGCGCGCCGTGAAGGCGCGCGGCCATGCCATGCAGCAGGCCGTGCCCGCGGGACAAGGCGCGATGGCCGCGGTGCTGTCGTTAGCCGCCGAACAGGTGACGGAGGCTTGCGCCGAAGCGGCTGCCGAGACCGGCCTGGTAGTGGCTGCCGCCAATTTGAACTCTCCCAACCAGATTGTTATTTCCGGCGCGCTGGGTGCCGTAGAAAAAGCGGTTGCCCTGGCCAAGGGCAAAGGAGCCCGGCGCACGGTGATGCTCCCGGTCAGCGCTCCCTTCCATTGTGCGCTGATGCAGCCGGCACAGGAGGAGGTGGCCCGGGTGCTTGGCACGCTGCCGCTGAACGCCCCACAGATTCCTGTGGCCACCAACGTGACCGGGGGCCTGGTCCACACGGCCGAGGCCGCTCGCGACGCGCTGATCCGGCAGGTGACGGGCGCGGTGCGCTGGGTGGATTGCGTGCACACGCTGGTGGGCGCGGGAGCAGATGTGTTTATCGAAGTGGGGCCGGGCAAGGTGCTCTCGGGCCTGATGCGCCAGATCGATGCGGCGCAGAAGGCACTGAACGTGGAAGACGCCGCCAGCCTGGAGAAAACCCTGGCGGAGTTGGCCGGCTGACAAGAAAAGTCCGCCTCTCTGCGTGAGCGCAGCAGTTCTGCAACGCTCACGCAGAGAGGCGGACTCTGTAAGGGCTGTTTGCGATTCTCGTGCTTTGATTCTCGCTTTAAGGGCCGAGATAAAGTTCTACGCCTGGGGGGGAGAAGCTCAGGGTGTGGGCCTTGGGGTCGTAATCCAGATCGAGCGCCTTGCTCTTGCGGCCATTGATCAGCACGGCGACCAACAGGACGTTGCCGTACATGCGCGCGGCCACGATTTTGTGGCTTTGGATGGCCCCGTAGTCGTTGTCGGGACTGGTCGCGCTCCAATCCTGCTGAAAACGCGAGAAGGGATACGAGGCGTCCTGAGTGGGATGCTGCTGCCAGTTCTTGTCGTGGACCCAGATGCCATAGGCGGCGGACAGGTCGTTCTTTTCAACTGCGACCAGGAAGCGATTCACCTCGGTGCGCCCGATGAGGTGATTGTTCCAGTTCCAAGGCCAATCCACAGGTCTGCCGGCAACCAGCCACCAGCCCACAAACAGCACCAGCAGCAGTCCGCCAGCGCCATAAAGGATTACACGGCGGCGCCGGTCGCGGACCTCATCGAACTTCGGCGCATCGAGCAGAGTCATGGGAGAAGTTCCTCGT